>JAUWGA010000212.1 GCA_030606635.1 Methanosarcinales archaeon | reverse complement strand
CCAGCCGCTGTAAGTTTCGGCAACTCCCCTATATTTTTCCCCTTGTGTAAGTGTTACCGACTGCACCGATCCCGGTGGCATATCGAGGGTATCCACATATTCCCAAAAAGAGCCGTTCCACGAATACAAATCAAAATATGCTGTGAATGGCAGGTTATTTCCATCCTGATCCTCAGCCGAATAATACTCAGAACATGTCGCCACCGATCACACCACCGTAAACTTGAATTTGCCAGCACCGGATACTTTGAACTCAAGATCGTTGTTTCCTTCGCCTCTGATCGCCGCATTCATCCGGAGATCTTGAGTCATTAGCACTTCCGCATAGCACCCGATGAAATCTGCATCTGCGCTCTCATAATTGTTGAGTCGCAGCATCCTGTAACCTCCAGCATAGAAGTCCAAAGTTTGTAGCGATCCTGGCGACCGTACTGCTTGAATATACGTCGGACGAAACGAATCTATATCGAAGTAGATTTTCGGATAAGTTGGATCGTTATTGATGTAGAGATCCTCTTCTATCTCGATGTACTTGTTAAGAAGCTGCCCGGTCTCGTAAGTATGCCACCGCAGAAACTCTGTCAAGCTCTCCCCGTCATAGTCGCCACCCCACAATGAGAAATCCGCCGCAGTCGATCCACGAACGCCGCTTACTTGATCCATACTCCACCCCTGCAGGTTGATGGGTGCGCTCTCGGATAGCTGCACGTAAGACCCTGCCTGTACCCAGAGGTCATCCTCGATTGTTCCGCTCGCGATCGGATAATCAAAAACATCAATAAGCCCGATGTCCGACATGTCCGTATTCATCATGTCCAGCGTTCCGGCTACATAATCAGGGTTCACCGCCCTTGCAAGCCGCCTAAGCTGTTGAATCGCCTGATCCTTCGAGAATTCGATCTCGACAACGTCATTGGCTGCCGATCTTGAATACGAGATCCGGGTTATGCGCATCGTGTCGGCGTCGATCTTGTTGTATCCCGTGAAGCTTATCTTCTGATAGAGTTCAAGATCCATGCGCCGCTTGAACCGTGCCACATAGATCTTTGAGGATGCCTGGAAGAAGTCGAGGAGCTCCTGCGCCCATGCGTCGGTCTTTGCTTGCGTGTTCAGTGATGTGTCTGCGTAGACGTACTCGATCGGGATCTCCGTGCCTGCCGATACCTCCGCGGTCTGTGCTGTCGCATAAAAGTAAGTGGCTGTTGCGGTGTCATATCCGGTGACCAGTACCCTGTTGTACTGGTGCTCTGGCGAGTCCTTCACGCTTACGCCATCCAATAGGTATGCGTCCGGATCCGTGATCGTGACTGCTGCAGGGATGTCCAGCCCGATGGTTGCGCTGTCGATGTCATCCTCATGCACAAAGTACGCCGATGGTCGCCACGTCCCGGATACGTCCCGCCACTTTACCACAAAAACGAAATGACAGTAATCGCATATCTCCTGAATTGCTTTCCATCTGGTGCAGCGGTCTGTGAACTCGAACGCCTTCTTGATGTTCGCCCAATCTGCCACGGTGTTGATGCGGTACGGCTCTATGGCTGTTGTGGTCGCCCATGCCGTCCCGCCTAACAGGGCGGTGATTGTGTCTGAT
>JAUWGA010000195.1 GCA_030606635.1 Methanosarcinales archaeon | reverse complement strand
TCCATGATTCTGTTTTATAATCTGCTATGTCGAGGGTCATGCCGTATCCTGCACGAATGAAACCGTGTATTCGTATTCACCTGGATACCATTCCGTATCTCGGATCGCCACGATGTAGCAGTTCTCATAGCTCACTTCATCGATTTTTAACGTGTACGCCCCGCCGACCTTCTCCTTGAGATCAGATATGTGCTGATGCGATCCTGTTTGGCACCTAAACGATATGGACAGCGCCTTCTCTGTCGATCCCTGCACAGATCGCTTCCCGGTGAGTAGCACCGCCTGATTTACGATCGGGTTCCAGTTGTGGTCGAACGGCTCCGGATTCTGCAAGCGCACGCTGTCAAAAAATACGCCTATGCCGATGTCCTGGAAGTACCACCCGGTGGGGATTGCGCCCGCGTTCCAGAACACCAGCGCGTCACTGCTGGCGCCGCCCGAGAAAACGGAGGAGTATCGTGCCATCAGACCGCCCCCCGCTGCGTGCGCTGCTGTGCCTGATGCCTGTTGATGTCGTTCATAAGTGCCTCAAAGTTGTAATCGCTCGAAAGGTTCACGTCGCCCATAGTTACGCTGCTGCTGTTCGTGATGCTGCCCCCTCCTGCTGCCGGAACCTGTGGCGCCCGTGCTGCGAAGGTTGCTGCCGGATCTGCGCTTGATGTTGCGATCCCCTTATCGAATGTGGTCATGAGTGCCGCCCCGGATGCTGTGATGTCCGATAGCGGACCTACCTTCGCATCAGAGAACGGAAGATAGGATCTGACTGTGCCGAGTGCGCCCTTGACTGCATCGACGGCTTTAGATGCACCGGACAGGATGCCTTTTGCAAGAGCGATCATCAGATTCCAGCCCGCCTTCTTGAACTCCTTATCCAGATTCATGAGGAAATCAAAGACCCGCCGGAACGTGCTGCTGATGATCTCGACAATCTCATCCCAGTGCTGGAAGGCATAGATAACCATCCCTATTGGACCGAGTAGGAACAGGAGCTTATCACCAAGTCCGGTCAGGAACCCGATCGTTGTATCAATAGCTTTCGGGATCGCATCAGATAACCAGTCGATCAGCGGGCCCATGACGGACATTACTATCTCGATAACCTTTGTAATAAGCCCAAACTTCTTTTCGAGGATATACAGGACTGCGATCACTGCGATAATCGGAGCCGCTATCGCCAGATACGGAGCCACCGCCGCCCATGCTGATGCTGCGTGCGCCCAATTCGCAGTACTCGCTACAATCATTATCGGACCAAGTACGGTCATGATAGGACCCAGTGCCTCAATCGGCTCAAGCATAGACCCGTATCCAAGAGTGGCTTCCGAGAGTGCGTGCTTGAGCTTATCCATCGTGGTGTACTGCTCATTTTGTGCGTCTGCAAATGCGTCAGTCATTCCTTCTGCCTCTTCGAGTTTATTTGAATATACCGCTACTTCTTCTACTGTTAGACCAAGTGCACTGTAGAATAACTCAATATCACCCTCTGCACCAGATACAGCCGTTCGGAACTCGCGGGTTGCCGCCGATCCTTGTATTCCTTTATCAGCCATAGCTTCCAATACTGCAACAGACTCCTCAAGTGAAATATCAAGCTCCCCAATATCGGCAGACAGATATCGCATCATTCCAGAAAAGTCAGATAGCTCTATCGTCGTATTTCGCATCAGGTGTGTGAATGTGTCTGTGTGTTTCGAAGCATCCTTGAGTGGGATCCCAAATGCATTGAATGCAGGAATAAGTTGATGCGTAACCTGGGAGGCCGGGAGTCCAATTGCATCTCCAAGTATATCAAAAGATGTTGCGGTTGCAGCTATCTGATCTGCATTCTCCATTCCTGCCCGGGTGAGCAGGTCAAATGATGCCGTGACTTCGCTGAGTGGGAACGTGACATTAGCGGTCTCAAGCGCAAGCTCTCGCATCTCTTCTTTCGTTACTCCAAGTTGCAGGGCAGTCGTGCCGAGTGCGGCATTGGTCTTCATGCTGGAGTCTGTGAGAGCCATCATTCCCACACCTGCCACAGTCATGCCTGCGCCGATGGCTTTTCCGGCTTTCTGGAACTTTGCGCCTAATCCGGATACTCGCTTATCCACTCCATCAAGCCCCTTATCAAGACCGCTGGTATCGGCGCCAATCTCGACGAACAGTTTTCCGAGTGATCCTAACGCGAT
>JAUWGA010000073.1 GCA_030606635.1 Methanosarcinales archaeon | reverse complement strand
TGTCGGGCAGAATGCGGCACACATCCCGCAAAACGAGCATTTATCAGGATCCATGAGCACAGGCGGCGCATCCAGTCCGGTTCCGATGGCACACATATCGCCGAGTTCGAGCGCATCTGTTGGGCAGAGATCGACACAGATGCCGCAGCCGCAGCACCGCTTGTAATCGTAATCGATCCTCTTTGTGATATCACCGGTGCACTTTGTGTAGATGATGTGAGAATCTGTTACTGTTTGCGAAACCTCTAACTGCGACGACATCGTTACAGCATATCTTTCCTTGCGATGATCTTCTGTTCTGCACGCAGTTCTTTGACGTAAGCCCTGCCCGTGACCTCGATGTTGCCTGCTGCATCCACGATTCCAGCTCTGATGTTCGGTCTGAGCATGACATCCCCGCCTGCCGTGATATCCCCGTCGATCGTGGCGTGATCGAGCACGGTGCAGTCTTGCTCTGTCGTAATACCCCCGTTGATCACCGAATGTGCGCCGATGATCGCACTTGCCGCGCACACCGAGCCCTTAACTGCAACGCATTTCCTCAGTTCAAGAGACCCGGTAACGACAAGGTCGCTCCAGAAATCGGTGTTGTCGCCAACGATCAGATTGCCATTCAGATGCACAGGTGTGTCAAAAAAAGACGACCCTTCGATGATAAAAGTATTTGAATCCTTGTGCCGCTTTATGAATTTGGTCTCCATGGTGGAGAGTTATCAAGTATGAAACAATATAAAAGTTTTGTATATGTGATGCAGACTGAGAAGACCTGATTACCCGTATCTCCTGATAATCTGCTCAAGGTGCCGATAGAAGCACAGCATCCCTGATCCCGACACCGAGATCGGCTGCGATCACGGGACACTTTGCCAGAAGCAGGAAGAAGATGTTACCTGCCGCCTCACTCAGTGTTTCGTAGTTTCCCTGCCCCTTGCTGATGATCATATCTGCTGATCGGTAGATATCGACAAATTCCGGATCGCAACGCTCGAGAATCGTCCCTGGCGTGTCCGATGTCGTCACGATCTTGGCAATGGAATCGATTCCGCAGAAGATAGCATCGTCGGTGGTCGCATCGTTGATGATCGGCTTATTCTTTACGGCATACACGACATCCGCATAATCTATCATCTCTTCGATGAGTATCCGGTCAAAACCCACTTCTCCAGCATTATCTGCAAGATAAAGGATGTTCTCTGAATCTTCAAGCGATTCCACAAACGAAGGGTAGTCATTTATCGCAAATTTCTTTGTCAGTATGTCCTCTATCGTTTCTTCTACATCGAACTGGATATCCGCACCAAAATCGATGATATTTCCAGCGATTGCGAGTTTCACCGCGGTAAACAGGCGATCGTCCGATTTATCCACGATATCTTTCAGATCCGGATACATTCCCATCGCAATCTGGTTGTATTCCATTTTAAGACTTTTATACGGATCGTCGCACCCGGTAATATCATCTACTATGGAATATATGGTGTGCGCAATTAAGGGCGGGCTAGAATCGAGCGGAGCGTCCAGTAACTCCGCCATCACCGATTTCAGCACCTTCTCCTGCACCGCCTGATCATCAGTCACCACCTTTGTAGCATTGAGCGACTGTTTCAGGAGGCAGGGGATGCATTCGAGACGCGCTTTCATTGTGTCTCCATAATCTCTTTCAGTCTCGCAATCGCCTCTTTCTCGGAAGAGCCGCCGCATCTCTGCACGATCTTGTCGTAATGCCGGATCAGATCGAGATATTGCGCGTCACCGTTCAGACGGTACCGCGTTGCGTGTACGAGCGCCTCTATCACCGCGTTTTTCCCCCTGTTTATACAGAGCATCGGTTTATCACGGATCATGCCACGTACCGGGGTTAATTCAAACCTATTCCCCTTCGACTGGATGCATTCAAATAAAATCCATGCGCTCGTGCGTTTCAGCACAGGATAGTCCATGCCACCCGGGTATTCGAACGCTTCGGGACCTGGATCTCCGAATGTGCACTCCACATACATCACCGGGTCGTGGATAATGTTTGCAACGATCTGTCCGGTTCTGGCAGCATTCTGCCGCGTATGCGATCCTGGAAAGAGTTGCACACATAACCGGTCGTGATTCCTGATGATCCCGATGGGCGCAGCGTTTGGAATGCCTGAATCTGATTTCGTTGTTGCGATGACCTCTGAGATCCCGTCGAGGATTCCGAAGTCGGTTGGGTCTGGGTTGTCCATGTTCTTTGATCCTGTTCTGATGATGTCCTGATCATGCCCTGATCCTGTTTTGAAAGTTTCAGGTGTTTCAGGTATTCCGGATGTTCTGAAAGCGTTATGTGCAATACATCTCCATGGAGTCATATATGGCTATCTCAGTTGTTGCCACCCCAGAGCGGTCAAAGATCGGTATCATGCAGGTCAAAGACTTCCAGAAGACCCCAATCTTCTGCGGCACGCTCACGCTTGCGAAAACCGAGAGAGGGATGCGCCCGCAGAAATTCATGTCAGAAAACCGCTTCAAAAAACCATCCGAAGCGATCGAGATGTTGAGAAGTGCAGACCTGATATTGCTTGCACCCGGGGATCCGGAGACCGCGCGGGAGTTTCTGGAGATGCTAAACGGTTATCAACTCTCGTGCAGATCGGTTCGTCTCTGCCGTCACTGCTTGCTTGAAAATAAGTTCAGTCCTATCGATAAACGGTCGATTAAATCCAGGAACGAGATGATATGCCCGGATTGTGCGCTTGGGGAATTGCACAGGGAACTTGCCCACTTGAAACTCGGGGAATCCAGTCTCGAACGGATCGAGAAGACGCTTCTTAGAACGCGAGACCTCGACCGCGTTTCTGGGATGCTCGACCCTGAGCGCCTCGACCATGATCTCACGCTGTACAGCACGATTGCAGCAACAGAACCTGTGGACACGGCGCCTGTAAAGATAAGCGATCTCCCACTTCCCAGCCGGTTTGGAAAACTGCTCTCCGGAAAAATCAAGGAACTGCTCCCGGTCCAGGCACTATCTGTCGAGAACGGTCTCCTCGAAGGTACGAGCCAGCTGGTCATCTCAGAGACCGCGACCGGAAAGACGCTGATCGGCGAACTTGCAGGGATAAAGAACATCATGGAAGGGCGGGGGAACTTTCTCTTCATCGTTCCGCTGGTTGCGCTTGCAAACCAGAAGGAAGACGACTTTAGAGAGCGTTACAGCCAGCTTGGGATTACAACGGTGCTGCAGGTCGGGGTGAGCCGGATAATGCATGAAAAGAGGAAGAAGAAGTCGTCAACGGCTTCTACCACGATCTGGGTTGGCACGTATGAGGGCGTCGACTACCTGCTCAGGTCAGGGAATGCTGACAGGCTCGGGAAGATCGGTACCGTCGTTATTGATGAGGTGCATACGCTTGCGGACGCGGAGCGCGGGCACCGGCTGGACGGCTTGATAGCACGATTAAAATACATCGCCCCGGATGCCCAGTTCCTGTTCCTGTCAGCGACCGTCGGCGATCCGAAATCGCTCCTGAAAAAACTTTCCGCAAAAGGTTCAGGGAAACCTGGCGGAAGACTGGTCAGGTATGGGGAGAGGCCTGTGCCGCTCGAGCTGCACCTCATATTTGCAGGGGAACGGGACAAGGTGCGGATCATCGACCGGCTGGCACAGCAGGAATGGGGCACGAAGTCATCGAAGGGCTATAGGGGGCAGACGATCGTCTTTACAAACTCGCGGCAGCGGTGCCACGGACTCGCAAAATCTCTCCGGATCAATGCAGCCGCGTACCACGCTGGTCTGTCGCAGAAGGAGCGAAGACGCATAACACGGGCGTTCGCAGACGGCAAACTCGAGGTCGTCGTTACAACCGCGGCACTCGCGGCAGGTGTTGATTTCCCCGCCTCCCAGGTGATATTCGAGTCGCTTGCCATGGGCATCGACTGGCTGACCGGACATGCGTTTCACCAGATGCTCGGGCGGGCTGGGAGACCTGATTACCATGATCTCGGGAAGGTTGTCCTGCTTGCCGAGCCTGACAGGAAATATCACGGCGGCTCAGAGACCGAGGATGAGATCGCATTCAAGCTCCTAAAGCACGAGATCGAACCTGTCGATGTCCTGTATGAGGAGCCCGCGCAGATGGAGGAACTGCTCGCATCATCCGCACTCGCACGAAATAAGGTTGAACTGCACAGTCTGAACGATCTCCTGATCGGGGGCGGCGATTTCGGATACCTCTTTGGGAGATTGGTTAAATACGGGCTTCTGACGCGTTCTGCCACGCCAACAGAGTTTGGCAGGATCGTTGCAACACACTTCTTGAGCGTAGAACAGGCGTTCCTGATCAGGGATGCGATCGAAAAGAACAAATCCGCTCTTGATACTGCGGTATCGCTCGAGACGTTCGATTCGGTCTATTTCAAGAATGCTGCAAGGATCTCTGCCGCCTTAAAGATGCACATACCCTCAAGGGTCTTTCAGGGAGCTGCGTACGACATCGTCTTTTCAGGAGACGGGGTTTCCGCTCTCGATGGGGACATCCGCGAACAGATTCTCGCATTCATCACCGACTTCATGGTCTGCAAGCACAAGGATGCGCCGCACTGCGGGTGCGCTGAACTTGCTTTCTCGAAGCGGTTGGTCGAACTGCGGTGCGAGGGGATGGATCCCGGGGGAATCGTGCGTGATATCGGTGAGTATGGGATTTACGCTTATGGGGGGGACGTTCTTGAGTATCTGGATCATGTCGCACGCAATCTTGAGGCGATCGAGATGATCGCACGGGTGTTTGGGAACGAAGCGGTCGGGCAGGATGCGAAGAAGGCTAGGAAGGCGGTGGAGGGATAATCGGTGGGCGCACCGTTGACGTTCAGAGGCGCAAATCTCATGCAAAACCTCCGCCAGAAACGCTTCGCTTCGATATGTGATCCATTCAGAGATGTAACTTCGAAAAATACGGAAGCGAAGAGTTATTTAAGGATTATAACGAAATAGGAGATGCTCATGGAAGAAGACAAGGTCTTGCAACTTATTGAAGCAGCAGCAGAGAGTAAGCAACCCAGTTTAGACCTATCCAGTAATCAACTGACAGCACTTCCGCCTGAGATTTCGAAGCTCACAAATCTTACCGAGCTTAACCTATCTGGTAATCAACTGACAGCACTTCCGCCTGAGATTTCGAAGCTCATGAATATTACTGAGCTTCGCCTATCTGGTAATCAACTGACAGCACTTCCGCCTGAGATTTCGAAGCTCACGAATCTTACTGTGCTTGACCTATCCCGTAATCAACTGACTGTACTTCCACCTGAGATTTCGAAGCTCACGAATCTTACTGAGCTTCGCCTATCCTATAATCAACTGACCGTACTTCCACCTGAGATTACAAAACTCACGAATCTTACTGAGCTTATCATATCTGAAAATCCCCTCGAATCACCGCCGCCAGAAATTGTCAAACGGGGGATTGAGGGGATCTTTGAGTATTTGCGCAAGATTCCAGAGGAAGCAACTGAGCAGAATGAAGCAAAATTGATTCTGGTAGGTCATGGGGATGTGGGAAAGACCTGTCTTGCCAAACGGTTGATTTATGATGAATTTACAGGAGATGAAAAAACCACAGAAGGAATTGATATTTTGGAATGGGATATTACTGCGCCCACCCCGGAAGAGGAAGAGATCAGACTCAATGTCTGGGATTTTGGGGGGCAGGAGATTTACCATGCAACACATCAGTTCTTCTTAACCAAACGTTCGATCTATCTGCTGGTCTGGAATGCCCGCAAGGCACTCGATTATGGGCACATCTACTACTGGCTGCACACGATTGAGGCTTTCGGAGAGGATAGCCCGATTATCCTGGTGATGAGTAAATCAAACGAGCGGAACGGTGATCTGAACATGAAAGACCTAAGAGACAAATTCCCGCAGATTGTCGGCTGGTACAAGGTGGATAATGAAGACGGAAGAGGAATTCCCGCATTAAAGGAAGCGATCAGCCAGACTGCATGGGACCTGCCGCACATGCGAACTCCGTGGATCGAGTCATGGTTCAACGTGCGAGAACGATTGGAAGGGGACGGACGAAACTGGATCAAATACAACGAATGTTGTCAGATCTGTGCGTCAGAAGGGTTGGACAGAAAAGAAACTGATATATTGAACGAATCTCTGCACTATCTGGGCGTCAGCCTCCATTTTCGAGATAAACTTGAACTAGCAAATATGGTGATTCTAAAACCGGATTGGGCGATCGGTGCGTTCTATAAGGTTCTGGACACACAATCAGTCAAAGATCGAGGTGGCATCCTATTGCACAGTGAACTGGAAGAAATCTGGGATGCTAGCATCTATCCGGCAGATATCCATCCAACGTTGCTTGAACTGATGAACAAGTTTGAACTGGCGTATAAACTGCCTGATGAGGGGAGTTATCTGGTTACCGAACTTCTGCCCAGCACTGAACCTGATTTTGAGTGGAATGACACGGATAACCTGCACTTCTATTACCGCTATGATTTTCTACCCGCCGGTGTGATAACTCGATTCATTGTGCGTGTCCATCAGGATTTGGAATGTAAGTCGGATGGTGCGTACCTGTGCTGGCGGGAAGGTGCGGTGCTGTCGCGGGAAGGTACGTGTGCTCTGGTCAGAGTCAAGCCACTGGAAAAACTGATCGAGATCAAGATTAACGGCGATAAAAAACGGGAATTGCTGGCGATCATCCGTCGCGAATTTGACCATGTCAACAGTTCGATCAAGAAGAAGGTAAATATCACGGAAGAAATCCCGTGCAATTGTTCGGAGGGTTGCCCTTACAAATTTAACTATAAAGGGTTATTGATGGCTGAAACTGTTGGAAGAGATGTTGTTGACTGCCAAAAGAGTTGGGCTAGAGTGTCGCTTTCGTCGTTGTTAGACGGTTACGAAATGGAGGAAAATAGAATGAAAGAAAGAGACGAGACTTTGAAAGAGAGCGGCATGGCAACAAACTTTACATTTTCCCCACGCATAGAAGTAAAGTCTGAAAGTAGTCCACACGTAGAAGTAAAATCAGATATTGATGTAGTAACAAATATCGATATAGATCTAAAAGTAGAGTTACCAGCGATTCAATCCGACTTTGAGGATTTGAAAGATATATTGATCGAAGCAGATCCGAATCTCGAAAGAAAATTGAATGAAATTGGCGATAGTCTGGATGAAGTCAACGCCGATACTGAAAAAGAGAAATTGAATAAACCGTTAAATAAATTGGGAAGATTTTTAAAGAAATTAGACGATGAAAATTCGGACTATTGCAGGTTAATTTCCAAATCCAAAAAAGGAATCGAATCGGCTCAAAAACTTTGTAAAACTTATAACAAATTTGCTCAATGGATACCTGCATTGCCTGTTGTGCCAGATTTGTTTTTAGGAGACTAAAAGGCGCATTTAATGATTGTGGGGCTCTGACAGAAACAACGCATCGGCGGCTGTAATCGATTATGTTAATGGTCACTTCTCATCCCGTCCTCAGTCTCGCCTACACTCTCTGGGTTGGATCGGGGATTGTGATCGTGGGTGTCGTTGGCGTCCTGTACTTTAAAACCCGTAAGCCCGCTTCCGGAAATCCGCCGCAACCACAATCCTTATTATCCGATAGACAGATGGCAAAATCGTGCATATTGCCCGGATGATGTGCCCCCATCTGAGATAACAGATGCATTTCATGGCTCTGCTCGGGCGAATTGTTGAATTGTTAGTGAGTGCATTGCCGATACGGCAGGATGCGCGAAAATCAAGAGGAGGTAAAGAAAAATGGTTAGTATCGAAGATATTCCGGCAGAGGTGAGATGGGAGATTGCAGCCAAGGCAGCGAGCGCAACACCATTGGCGTATGATATGGTCTTTCGGGAAGTTCTTGGCGATAAGTACGACGAGATCGAGCGTCCGATCTACATCGAAGCAGGAAAGGAGATGAAGAGCCTTGCAGCGGCTCTGGGTCTGCCAACGGATAACGCCAGAGACCTTGATGATACTCAGGGAGTTCTTACAACGATCCTCTACGGACCCGAGTTTGAGTTTGAGAATGTAGAGGGGACCGAAGATCGAGTGGTATGCAAGGTGACTGGGTGTGCCGTGTTGAATCAGGCATTGGAGATGGGACTGGACCCGAAAGTAGTTTGTCTTGCAGGGTGTCAGACCTTATGTAAATCGACTATTGAGAACCTCAATCCGAAATACACCCAGAGGTTCACCCGTGCTATGTGCGCTGGCGACCCGTACTGCGAGATGGTAACCGAGCTTAAGGGATGAATGGATTTGGTGCCCGACCAGGAGGAATTTTGAGAAGTAATGGTGCAAAGATAGTCCATTTGGATTCTGAATAGATGGTTGTGGAGGCGCTCTGACAGAAACAGCGCATCGGTGGCTGCAATCGAAGATGCGACGGTCACTTCTCGCATTGGGAATCACCATAGACGTCTGCGGCACCGCCTGCATGAAATTATCCGGCGACTTCTCGAACTTGGGTGTTCCCCCAGCCCTCACCCTCGCCTTATATGGAGTCGCATTCACAATCTTCAGTGACCGGTACCCTGTTCACACCTGCCACTTCAAGCTTCGAATATCCAGAAACAGACGCGTGAACCAGAGCCCGCCCGAATTGCCAGTCCCTCAGAAATCATTAAAAAGCCACCAAGCATACTCTTCACACATGGATAGTAGACTCCCCGACCGGATCGACTCAAAGACCAGCGACACCCTGCGCATTCTCACCGATCTCGTTGGGATGCCGACAGCGGTCCCGCCCGG
>JAUWGA010000075.1 GCA_030606635.1 Methanosarcinales archaeon | reverse complement strand
TCGATGATCCGGGACTGGAACGATTTGTCCGATTGGGCGGGACAAGTGTTCTCGATTCCGATCCCGTTATTTGTAGTCCGTTGACAGAACTGATAGCGAAAAACTCTTGAGAGGTTCAATCGGCAACGTAAGGTCAAGTGGGATGAAACCATATCGGTGATGATGCATCGGTACTGGCATACCACTCTCATGCAGGTTCCCGGATGCGGGGATCGATCCGGCAGACTCGCAGAAAAGTTGTGCACGATGTGAATCCAGTCATCTCAATCAACCATCCGTAGATCGTCCCATGGTTTAGCACACCACATTAATATTTCCGGTATATCTTGCTTCTGTGCCCTGTTTCCATAACCATGATCAGCAGGCGATCTTCTGTTAGGTCCATGATCCCCCGGTATTCACCTACGCGGTGGGTGTAGAGCGGATGGCGTTTCGTCCCTTTGATCTTCTTGACATGAGCGTAGGGGTCATCCCTGATACTATTGATCGATAGAATGATCCTCTGCGCAACATCAGGGGGGAGGTTTTTGAGATCCTTTCTCGCTTTTGCGGTATAGTTGACCTTGTAGCTCATAGCAGGTCAAACTCTTTCATGATCTCTTCTTCGGAGTGCAGGCGCCCCCGTTTGATGTCTTCAAGTGCCTCTTCGATGCCCTGTATCGCCTCATCGCTCAGTGGTTCGCAATCGATCGCCAGATTCGTCAACCGCGCAACGACTGAATTATATGATTCACGAGGATGACGTTTCAGATTCGTCAGCATGTCCTTCACTCCGGGTTCTATGCAGATCGTTGTGGTAGCTCCCATGTAGGATACTATAGGTTCCTATATGTTATAATACTATCCGGTTCCCTGACCCAGGTCACAAGAACCCTTTGCAGAGAAGAGATACTTCTCGTCCGTCTCGATATTGCGCCATGCCCTACGACGGTTGCGTCTGATGTGGTGCTGATAGGATATACGAGCGGTGGTATAATTTCAGACCGCCTGGATAAAAACAAAATAAGAGAATGGGAATTGCAGGTGTTTCCCTGAGAATCGGGTGATCAGCCGTTTATACGTAGCCAGATATACTCTGCAGAATCACCAATACATCAAGCGAGGTCACCCGGCTATCACCATTCACATCCGCTTCTCGTGTATCAGGAATCGCTCCGACCGCCATCAAGAGCGCGATTGCCGCATCTGCTATGGTGATCGTACCGTCGTGGTTGAGATCACCGCAGATGCCATCTACCGTTATGATTTTACTGGTTGTGTCGGTTGTGCCGTCATCGTCTGTTATGGTCAGGGTTACGGTGTAACTGCCCGGGATTATGTAGGTGTGGGTTATTACCGGACTCGGGGTGGATGTTGTGTTTTCGTCTCCGTTGTTCCAGTTGTATTCTATAATCCTTCCGTCCGGGTCAGTGGAACTACTGGCATCGAAGGTTATGGTTTGATCCACAACCGGGTGGATAGGAGCATACGTGAAAGACGCCCGGGGATGAAATGTGCCATTCCACCAGTCATAAAAGAAGATATCAGTATAAAATTCAGCCACATCTTCATTCTCGATGATCAAACCCGCTTCCCGGTTGTTTCTCGCGCTGTTTTCATTCCAGTTGATGCTTGAGATCAGAACCCAACTGCGGTCAACGATCGCACCTTTGTTATGTGTTTTGTTAAGTCCTATCGGGGCGTTGTCTATTAGCTTTGCCTCAAGATTTAAATTTTCATCTGCGGCAACATCGTTCAGATACTCGACTATCTCCTCATTCTTACCCTCATACACAGAATCAAGCAATATCTTTACCTCACATCCCCTCCTTGATGCGTTGATCACAGCCTCCAGGAAGGGATTTGGTTCTGGGTCAGCATGAGTGCCCCAGTTCCTGATATAGAGCTGCTCCACATAAACAGAATCGTTCGCTCCTTTTATCATGCCTATGATAGATTTGGTCTCCAGTAGCGAGGTGTCCGGAGATAAAACAGTAGAAACATTGAACTTGCCTGAAACAATCTCGCTATGAAACGGACTTGCGTAATTGCCAGTCAGGATTGTACGGTCTGGCACGAAATCAGGTGGAGGGCTGCCATATTTAGTCCCGTAGATCGGGTCATCCGATGTGAATGGAAAGCTGTCCTTGCTTGCAGGCTTCCAATCCTCAACGAATACGCTGCTGAAATAATCTGCTGTATCCGGATTGTTTATGATAATGCCCCAGCCTCTGTTCCCAAAAGTATTGTTGATAGGCACACCTGTGTTTTTCCAGTTTTCTGAGGTTACTATCGTCGTTTCATCGTCTATAATCGCATATTTCGCATGATTGAATGCATATCTGTCATGAATACCCCTGTCTCCATCAGATATCATGAACCTGACATCTCCGCCTGCAGCAACGGTCTGGTCTGCAATATACCTTTCTTCATCGGCGATCCCGTTTACAGGACCACCTTCAAGCATCATCTTAACTTCAACTCCCCGTTCTATCGCATCTATTATGCGATCCATCAGATAGAAGTTATGAAATTGGTAAAGATTGAGGCAAATCGATTCACTGGCGTTGTCGATTGCACCTGCGATCGCTGTAAAGCTGCTGTCCGGGGAGGTAAATACCGTCACATTCCCTTCAAAACCGAATGTCTCATACGAGAAGTGTGACTGCCCGACACCGTATACTCGAAAATCGTTCCAGTCTTCTGCAGAATCCGTATCCTCATATTTACCGGTGGTTTCATCTCTGTCCCGCTCCAGGATCACGCCCTCACGCACATCATCCACAGGCGTACCGGTCCACCCATCTACAGCATCAGAGCTGCCATAAATCACAACATCCACGATCTCGCCTTTCTCATCCTTCAGGATCACTTCATCTCCGTCATTAGATAATTTTATCGTTCCGGAAGTTTTTACCATATCCGGTGTCGAATCAGAATCCACACCATACTCAAAATCCGCTCTCCGGAGCGTCTCATCATAGAACGCGGTTGCATTATACGCGAGATACAAACAATCCCCCGCATCCATACCTGTCAATGATGGGAATGTGATAGCATCCTCAAAATCGGTTATCTGCCAGCCACCAATCTCGATTGGATCTTCGGTTGGATTGTGTATTCTTATGAATTCACCATCGGTATCCCCCTTCAGATAGGTGTCGTAGTATATTTCCGTAATCATCACATTTTCGGATCGGTCCGGAACTGATGAATTTGCTTCGACACAAAGAGCAGTTCCCAGGATCATAAATACCAGAATCATCCGGATCGCTTTTATGTATGGCGTTTCAGCACTTCTTGATCTCTCTTCGTGTATGCCCATCATCGATCTCATCTCTATCCATCCAATGCTTTTCGTTGTTGACTCCTATTTCGGGGATGCCGCATATAATTTACCCCCAGCCCCCACAAGCATCCCGCCACCTCTTGGAAACGATTCTCGACATCTTCCCTGATATTGCGTGATGGGAGTCTTTCCTACATCGGAGGGAGTTTTGGCATAATGGGCACATCTGGCATTCAGGGAATATATCGGTATCGGCATGAAATTGGGGTTTCCGATATGCCAGACTGCCGGGGGTGTGTTTCCCGCGGTCTGTTATTTTTACAAATCCTCCACATACCGCGCAACCGCCCGCCTCGACGAGTGCCACACGCCCCCGATCTTCACCGCATCGAGAGCGCCCTGTCTTGCTCGCAAGCTCAAGTATTCCTGAGAGTAGGGCGTACTTGTCGCAAGTTCCTTCAGCGGCACCAGTTCGTCAGCCCCGCCAGAGATTGCGAGATACAACGTGAGGCTCTGGTTCACAGCCCTCGCGATGAAGTCGGTGAAGGGCGCAAGATCTCCGGCATCTGCCGCCCGCAGGCACTGGTAGTATTTCCCACGATCTTGGGTCATTATCACTACAGGCGGGTAGCCTTTCGCAATCAGGTACAGGTTTGAGAGGAGACGTGCCACCCTGCCATTACCATCTGTGAACGGATGGATCTCAACAAATCGGTGATGCAGAAATGCAGCGGTCTCAACCGGATGCGGGTGAGGTGGACGATGCGGGTGCGTCCCGCTTTCGGCAATCTCATCGATCAGTCGGTCAATCAACCCGACCACCTTTGACCAGTCAGGTGGCGTCTTTTTTGCTCCGACTATCCTCACGTTATGGGTGCGGTATCTGCCGGAATCTGTTAGAATGCCTGCGGTTACAACCTCGTGGATCTCCTGGATTGTGACGTGGTCTATCACTCTACCGCCTTTTGCGAGATCCTCTATGAGATCGAATGCTCTCGCGTTATTGGTTGCCTCGATGTGGTCCGCAAGCGCCTTCCCGCCGATGGTTATTCCAGTCTCCAGCACAAGCTTCGTCTCAGAAAGTGTCAGGGTATTCCCCTCTATTGCATTGGAATGGTAGGTGTGCAAAAGCCGCATCTCCTCGTGAAGTCGTTTTATGGCGTCTGCCGGGAGGGGGCGGAGCGAACCGATTCTCTGCATCTTCTCTGATATGCGCGATAGGAGTCTTTTCTGCATCAGGGGGCGAGGGTGTTCTGGCATAATGGACATATCTGGCATTCAGGGAATATATCGGTATCGGCATGAAATCAGGGTTTCCGATATGTGGGGCTGCTGGTGGGCACTGGTACTTATCCTGATGGTAAAGCGCATCAGTGAGGGGGGATTTGTTAGCAGTTTTGCTGACATAACACAGTTTTTCTGAAATCATTTAAGTAAGGTGCAGTTTAAAATGTATCTCCTATGGCAATGTCTAAGAAGGATATGGTAAGAAGGAGCTCTAAGAAAAAGGCAATGCTGGAAGAACTTGAAAAACAAGCTGCTTCCGGAAGTAGTGATGCAAAGAAGAAACTTGCAAAAGCGAAGAAAAAAATGAAATGATCATTTTGTGATATTGGGGTGAATGATCATCTGCGTCCAAAAAGCATTTGTCGCCCACAATCCATAAGAACCCACGATCAAAAACTAAAAGTTGCGGAGGACATGAAATGAGCGATGAAATCCGGATTGGGATAATTATATGCGACCGCTACCGCGCGTGTGCCGGAGGCAAATGCCTGAGGGCGCTTAACAACAGGGAGGGAGCATTCAGCATTTACGAGGGTAAAGCGGTGAAACTGGTCGGTTATACTGCGTGTGGTGGCTGCCCTGGTGGAAATATCGAATACGCTCCTGAGGAGATGAAGAAGAACGGGGCAGATGTAATACACCTCGCCACAGGTCTTGTCGTCGGATATCCGCCATGCCCTCGTGTGACCCACTTCCGTGACTTTATCAGGGCAAAGTATGGACTTGACGTGGTGATCGGGACGCATCCGATCCCCCAGAACTACTATGAGACGCACACGGCACTCGGGACATGGAACTCTCCGAGATGGACTGAGATCATCCAACCGACACTTGCGGATGAAGAGACCCGGCTGCGGTACGACTGATATTAGAGTGATGGGGGGCGGAATGCTGGAATTGAGAGTTCTTGTGGATAACAACACCCTGATAGATCGTTACTTCCATGGTGAACCGGGAGTGGCATACCACCTTCAAGACGGAAGCACCAATATCCTGTTTGATTGTGGATATTCGGATGCGTTCATAAGAAACTCGGAAAAGATGGGCATTCACCTGCTGGACCTCGACTTTGTAGTGCTCTCCCACGGGCATCTTGATCATACATGGGGTCTGTACCATCTGATCAAACTCTACACCGAAGCAAGAATGGAAAAGGTAGATTGTGATAATCCAATTCTTGTAGCCCATCCTTCTGCATTTTTAACCAGAACAGTCGGCGATATCCCGGAGATTGGCTCTTTAATCTCGGAAGATAAGTTATCCTGCCACTTCAATATGAGATTGGAAAGAGATCCCCTGTGGCTGACTGATAACCTGGTTTTTCTCGGCGAGGTTGAACGAACGAATGGCTTTGAAGCGATGGTGCCGATCGGGAGAATCATACGAGATGGGGTCGAAGAAGATGATCATGTGATCGATGATTCTGCCCTGGTTTACACATCACCGGAAGGGTTGGTGATCGTTACGGGTTGTTCACATGCAGGAATCTGCAACATCATCGACTATGCAAAGAAGGTCTGCGGCGACGATCGAGTGGTTGACATAATCGGGGGATTTCACCTGACAGGGTCCTCTTACGAACAACTGCAGGGCACGCTTGAGTATATGAAGGAATTACAACCGGGAACTGTCCATGCCGCCCACTGCACGGACTTGAATTCGAAGATTATGTTATCTCGAGTTGTAGACCTGAGGGAGGTGGGCGTGGGATTGAGATTGGCGTATGAATGAACCACGTGGCTGCATGTCAGTAATTTCAAAGGGTGCGATCGCTCGATATTTTTGACTGTATGCTGCATAGACGAGGATTTTACGGGAGTTCAGTTTAAAAACGATTTTTTTCACAAAAAAATCGAGTAAAAAACTGCCCTTCGGGAGTGGGCTTGCGATATACTTTTTCGTAAATAAAAAGAAAAAAAGAAAAGAAGTCCGGTTGGAATTTATTATTCCTTTAGTATCAGTACTTCTGTTGCTTTGATCACTGCCGCTACTTTATCGCCTTCTTTCAGGTCAAGATCTTCTACGGCTTCTTTTGTTAGCATCGAAGTCAGGATAGTGGGCTCTGCGATCTCAATCTTTACGGTAGATGCGACCTCGCCTTTCTCGATTTTCTTCACAACGCCTTCGATCTGGTTTCTTGCGCTTATTCTCATTTTTGGTATCCTCCTTTGTTTGTTACAACCATTGTCGCGGCTGCATGGTGTGCAAATATTGCGGCATACCCTAAGAACATATCGCCCCATCTGATCTTCTGCGATCCAGCCACAACCTGTATCAACTGTTTTAATTTGACTTTTGTCATATTATAAACCAAAATGTATTTATACAAAACACACAACTGTATTTGACGGGAACCTGATGAAAAAAACAGCAATACTCGCGGCGATAATTCTGTTCTCATCGCGTTTGGGGGGGAGGGCATCTTCAGCCGGTTTAGCGTCCTGTTCACGGTAAAGGGGATAATCATTGCACAACTCTTCGTAGCGTCCCCTTTTTTGATAAGATCGGCGAAGACTGCGTTTGAATCGGTCGACCAAGACGTAATGGATGCTGCAAGAACGCTTGGGGCATCAGAATTTTACACGTTTAAGAAGGTGTCACTTCCACTTGCAAAAAGCGGGAAATAAAAGGAGTGAACGAGGCGGCAATAAGACTGAAGTGAAAAGAGCCCTTGAGCTTGCCGGTCTTGATGGATTTGAGAAGAGAAACCCGATGAAATTGAGTGGCGGGGAACAGCAGAGGGTCGCTCTTGCAAGGGCGCTTGCAACGGAACCTGAATGCAGCCTCATGGATGAACCCGCTTGTGCAATCCGGATGCGGTCGTTCGTGAGCGGTTGAGGCACGATTGCACAGTTGCAGCGGGATGTCGGGTTAACAAGCATCTATGCGACGCACGATCAGGTTGGGGCGATGGCGCTTGGCGACCGGATTGCGGTCATGAACAACGGGATGATCGAGGAGGTTGGAACGCATGAGAAGATCTTTTATAAGCCGGAGAAAGAGTTTGTTGCGAGGTTTATCGGCATGAAGAACATCTTCGAGGGAAAGATTGCCGCGCTGGATGAGGATAACGGGGTTCTACAGATCTCAACAGGGAATTTCGACTTGACCACGGTTTTCGTGCCATCAAGCGTCGGGACTCGTGTGAAGGCGTGTGTCAGACCGGAAGAGATTATACTCACAAAGTCTGACCGGAATACAAGTGTGCGGAGCGCAAGAAATGAGATCGCAGGAAGAATCGTCAGCATATCCCAAAACGGTCCCTTGATGCGGGTTCTCGTCGATGTCGGGGGAGATGAGATGTCTGTTGACGTAACAAGACTTGCGGCGCGTGATCCGGGACTGAACCGGGGAGACCGGGTTCTATTGACGTTTAAGGCAACGTCGGTTCATGTGATATTATGATGACAATAGAAGAGCAGGTAAAACTGGCAGAAGGGGCGGCACTCAGGATCGCATCCGCATCTACGGCGGCAAAGAACAGTGCACTTACACGGGTGGCTTGCAACCTGGATGAGAACCGGGATGAGGTCAAAAGGGTGAATGCGAAGGACGTAGAGGACGCAGAGAAAGCAGATCTCGCACCGGCGCTTGTTAAAAGGCTCAAACTCGATAGTAAAAAGATCGATGAGATGATCGAGGGAGTGAGATCTGTGATCGGGCTCGTTGATCCGGTTGGAAAGGTTCTCTCTGAAACCGAACTTGACGAGTCGCTCAATCTTTACAAGGTTAGAACCCCGATCGGTTTAATCGGTGTGATCTTTGAGTCACGACCCGATGCGCTCGTTCAGATTTCATCGCTCTGCATCAAGTCAGGAAACGCGGTCGTGCTGAAAGGGGGAACTGAAGCTAAAGGCAGCAACAGGATACTTTTTAACCTGATAAAAGATGCAATCGAAGAGGATGCGATATTTAAGGACTCGATCCAGCTTGTCGAGACGAGGGAGGACGTACGTGAGCTTCTGAAACTTGACAGCCACATCGATCTCATGATCCCGAGGGGCTCGAATGCGCTTGTGAGGTATATTCAGGAGAACACGAAGATCCCGGTGCTCGGGCATTCGGACGGGATATGCCATGTGTA
>JAUWGA010000083.1 GCA_030606635.1 Methanosarcinales archaeon | reverse complement strand
GATCGTGCACGGCATAGCAGACTCGCTGCCAACGAATGCGGTTGCGCAGGCGGTAAAAGGCGATGTTCCGGTCTATATCGTACCGGTGGACATCGAGGGCACGATCCGGTCGGAGATGCCGTATACGATAGACCGCGAGGTATGCGCCAGGCACCACTGCGATATCTGCACCCCTGCGGTCGTGTGCCCCAATGCTGCTATCGATTCACAGATCGATCTCTTGAAGTGTGATGGCTGCGGCGTGTGCGCTCCTGCCTGTCCACACGGCGCAATCCGCGGCGGATACGCTGAACTCAAGGTGCGGGATGTTGATATGCGAAACACGGCAGAGCTTGCAGAGCTTGCGGGAATCGAGGTGCTCAGGAATCCTATGGATGTGGTTTCTGTCGTTTCCGACATGTAAACAGGGATCGACTCGCGTGGTGCTCTGGTTCCAACTTACACGTCTTCAGATATCCGAAGACCGGAAAACAACTTGACACGGTTCAGGATGAATTTATAACGCTGGAAAAAGATTTTTATCCGATACGGACACCAGAATCGACGATCGCGTCCGCGCCGCCGCGTGCAAGCGCATGTACGATCGCTTCGGTGTCGCATAGCGTTGGGTCGCCAGCGCAGATGTATGCGATGAGCGCGCATTTGCGGTGGTTTTCAGTTCAGTGAATTTGTCTTCGATTTTCATGGGGCGATCGCCTTTGATCTTCTTGTTTTCTCAAGTATTCGCTAATAACTCTTCCACCTTCTTCACATCCTCTACTCTTCCCTGATTCGTGAATAACTCCTTTGTGATCCCAAATTCCTTCTTTGCCTCTTCCGGTCGCTCTGTTGTCAAGAAGAGTAAGCCGAGATTTCCGTGAGCTTCTGCAAGATCCAGATCCGCCCGTATCGCGTCTCTGTACTCTTTCTCTGCCTCATCATACCGTCCCTGATCTTTTAACAGATTTCCGAGAGTATTGTGGGCTGATGCATGATCTGGATCTGTCCTTATCGCGTCTCTGTACTCTTTCTCTGCCTCATCATACCGTCCCTGATCGTCTAACAGATTTCCGAGATTATAATGGGCTGCTGCATCATCCGAATCTGCTCTTATTGCCTCTCTGTACTCTTTCTCTGCCTCATCATACCGTCCCTGATCGTCTAACAGATTTCCGAGATTATTGTGGGCTGCTGCAAGGTCCGGATCCGCTCTCATCGCTTCTCGGTAATATCTTATAGCTTCGGCATACTCTCCTTTGAATACATAAAAATCTCCAAATCTCCGGTAATCAATCGACCTCCCTATATTATCGTTCAATTTCAGTCTAACTTCCAGTGCCCTCTCAAAATATTCATTACCCCTCTCAAAATCATCTAATTTGAGATAGGAGATTGCGAGGTTCATGTATAATTCCGCCCTCTTATAATCCTCTTTTATAATTTCAAGTAAATAATTATTGGCCGTTATCCGCTCTCTCACCGCATCCACACTCTCCTCTTCAAAGATCGGCAGGGCATAATGGAGACGTTCTTCCACAGATGTAGATGGTTCTGATAAAGTTGAAGGAAATCCTCCGTGTATTTCCTTTTTCTCTGTAAAATCATAAGTCCTGCTCCTGAATCTCCATAAATCAGGTGCATATTTTGATATTTCAGTTATCTCATATTCACTCCCGAATATCACGACAGGGCGCTTAATCTCATAAAAACGATCGCGATGGAGATTCAAATATCCAAGTATCCATGGAAACTGGCTACGGACACCTTCCACAAAATAGACCGTATTTTCACTGGTTTTTTCCCAGTTCGATAAGACTTCCAGCAGATTGATATTTCCATTCAAATGTATTTCGTTGACATGCAGATCACAAGATTCCACCTGCTCCACAAATTCTTCCGAATTAGCTGCTATGGCGAAAATCAAACAATTTCTGCCTTTCGCCAGCCTTAATTCATTCAAGAATTCCTTTAATTGCCGGGTGTACATCATACCAGATACTATAATTCGAATACTCCAGAATTACAAGATTATATAAAAGATCCCGGAATGTCTCCTCATCACTCTTGCCATATTCACTCTTGTTATGTTCACTCTTTATCCTGCGCAATATCTCAAAGTGTTCTGTTACCAAACCCCTGAGATAGTCATTCCTGATATCAGACATAATTCTCTCAACATCCCCCCGATCTATATTCCCTTTCTCTTTTCCAGACGCTACATTAGCTGAATTCCGGATTATCCTTATGAAATCCTGTAAAATTCCGCCCGAGCTTTTTATGGCGAGATCAAGTGCATCATCCGATATCAGACTCCCATCCATCCGATTCAACGCTATTTTTTCCAGCAATTTATAGTTATCCTCGTTTAACGTCCCATCCTTTTCAAACACCTTGATATTCGGCAGGATCTGGTGATAATCGAAGTAGCGGATCACATGCTGAAACTTGTTTGAGAACGGGATCGTGATCGGAACCGTGTAAATTATCTTGCATGCGGGCTGGATCAGTGCGGTAGCATATCCAAAGAATAATTCTTCAGCCTGTTTTGGGGCAATCTTGTCCAGATCATCGACCACGACAAGTATTCTCTTACCAAGTCCTTCGTCACTCTCGGCAGCGAATATGATCCTGTTGATGTTCTCTATCAGATCGCTGATTCGCGGCTCGATTGTCCGCCTCATAATATCTTTCGTCGTTGATTGGCTCTTGATCTTTGCCATCAATCGAACCATGGCACTAAAACCAACCCCAAGCTCCAATCCTTCCTGCTCTTCATTGATCAACTCTACAATACGCTCAGACCAGTTATCCAGTCCCTTTTTCAGGTCTTCATTCAATTCGATCTCTTCTGTCACGATCTCGTATATCCCGGACCCTATGGCTAACAGTACATCCGCATACTTCACATCCATCATGTCCAGCCGATCGTCTATCGAGAATGATACAACGAAAAAATCGTTTTTCAGTTCATCTATAAGCCGGTTTAGCTCTGTAGTCTTTCCATTGCCTCTTGTCCCGGTGAAAAGAATCTTTGATGGCTTCGGAGTGTTCCTGATGGCACGTATTATATTGTCTATCGGACTCTCTCTTTCCACACAATATTCCTTCAGTTTCTCGTCCTTTAACGGCTCCTGTGGATCAAATATCTCATAGACTTCTGAAAGATTACTTGCTTTCATCCGTATCCTCCTCGTTGTTCATCTCGGGCACCGGCGTCATCTTATATATGTCGGCAATAAATTTACCTTCTTCGAATATTTCACGATTTGCCATAACACTAAAGTTGTGTTGGGGGTGGGCATACAAATAATTAACCGAGAAGGTCACGGCTTATGGCGTTGTGGTGTTGCAGGAGCTTTTACGAATGCCGGGAATGTCAAAACACCAGAACAATTCGGACACCCAATCTCAGAAGATTTTATACGATATCAGATCGAACAGCCGATCAGATGCTTGATCTATACCACCTACTGCTCGCAGAATTCGGACCCCAGCACTGGTGGCCCGCGGAAACCGAGTTCGAGGTGATCGTGGGCGCGCTTCTGACCCAGCAGACCCGGTGGGAGAGTGTTGAGCAAGCGATTGAGAACCTGAAGGCGCGGTCGCTGCTGACGCCAGCGGCTCTTACAGACACTGATCAGGAAACAATCGAGGAGTGCATCCGGTGTACCGGATTTTACAGGCAGAAGGCAGAGCGGTTGCAGTTGTTATCGCAGTATTTCAATCATAACGGGATCTCCGGGATCCTTGGACTGCCGGTCGATGAACTCAGGAGGGAACTTCTCTCGCTGAAAGGGGTCGGACCCGAGACCGCTGACAGCATCATCCTGTATGCTGCGCACAAGCCAATCTTTGTGATCGATGCGTACACAAAAAGGATCTGCGAGTGCATCGGAGTTACAGGCGGATACGAGACGCTGCAAAAACAGTTCGAGGACTCGCTACCGCGGGACACGCATCTCTACCAGGAGTTTCATGCACTGATCGTTCTGTACGGTAAAGAGTACTGCACAAGGAAGCGGTGCGATGAGTGCATCATCGCGAGAGTATAGCGGTACGCCCGCGTACATCTTCAACATTAAATCCAGTTCTCGATGCAACCTCGTTGGCAGTCTCGGTTGCGCTTGCCGGAGCATTCCGAAGGATCCTTATCTTTATCTCACTCTTCCCCTTCATCTGCTCCTTGATCTCGCTTACGACCTGATCCGTAACTCCACTTTTCCCGATGTTGATGAGTGGTTTCATGGTCAATGGTTTCACGTCTTTATTCATATCAGTTTCTCGATCTTTTCGGTGGCTTTCACCATCTCAACGAGAACCAGTCCAAGTCCTGCTTCCGGTGCCGTCATCACCACAAGGAGCGCCTTTGGACCTGCGCCCATACATATCAACTTCCCGTCGTTGGATTCCACGATCACACGGTTCGGGATGCCCTTGTCAAGTTCGATTGCCGCGGTCTCTGCTGCACCGAGCATCGTTGCTGACATCGCGACAAACGTCTCCGGATCTCCCATGTTGTGCATATCCGCATTCATGAGAAGACCGTCCCTCGTTGCCACCGCGCTCGCCTCAACATCACCAATCTTCCCGAGATCGGCGAGTACTTTCCCAAGCATCCCCGATGTTGATGATGCCGACATTTTATCCCACCTCCATAACCATATCGATCAACGTCTCAAACGCCTCAAAGACGCCCTCGCCAGTGGCCGCGACCGCTGGCATGACCAAAACATTCTCTGGCATATCGAGCTTGCCCCTGACATCTTCCGGTGTAAGCGCGCCATCACGGTCCTGCTTGTTTGCGATGATCACGACCGGCAGCCCAAACGACCTTGTGATCTCGAGCATCTGCCTGCCGCGTGCGAAGTCCTCGGCTCTGGTCGAGTCCAGAATAAGGAAGACGCCCATCGCCTCTCCGCTGAGCAGTTTTATAATCGGATCGAACCGCTCCTGACCCGGAGTTCCGAAGATATCGGCAGCAAATCCTTTGTGATCCACATGTCCGTGATCGAGCGCTATGGTTGTGCCGAGCCGATCCACAGATACCGCCCTGGTCGAGAGCGCATGCACAAACGTGGATTTGCCCGCGTCAAACGGTCCGGTGACCAGAATCTTTGGGATGTACGCACGTACGCCACCCGGCTTTAAAACCTTGAATAATATGAATTTCCGGACCGCATCGGTCCAGTTCGTCTTCAACACTCCAAAATACTGCCCAAAAATAACGTTTCCAGTAATCCCTCCAACGGAAATGGTAGAATCGAAAATATCTTCTTTTATGGCTAATAACGTGTCATCAGAATATGGCCATGCCGTAAAATTGTAGATCATCGCATGATCGTAGAGCATCGCATACTGGTTCCACTCCTCAATGGCATCGAGTGTTTCTAACTCCCCGCACAGGTCCATGATCGTCGAGAGCGATTCGAACACGATAACGCCCGGTTCACGCATGTCCTCCATCGCATTCTTGATGCACTGTGTCAGACTCCTGGTATCCTCGGGGTCAGCCACGACATACCGTTCATGCGAATCCGCGCCGATCAATCCGGAGAACGCATCGATGATGGTGAACCGATCCCCGCACCCTTCGGCATCCCATCCGAACTCGCCCAACTGTTCCCTGATCCTGTGCGGCTCGGTACTCGATGCGACATAAACACCATTTATTCCGTTTGATATGGAATGGCACAGACTTTGCATCCCGAATACGGCGCCCTCAACTCCAGGGTATGCATAATACACAAGCGTTTTCCCTTCAGGGATTCCACCGTGTAGGTAATCGTCCAGTTTCGGTAGTCCAGTCTCTATCATCTATGCTAACCCCGCAGCACGATATTCGCGCCATCGATCTCATAATCAAACCACGGTGTTGGTTTTGGCGTAAACCCGACAGCCCGTATCTGATACCCCTCCTCACTCTCCCTGATCTCGATCATGCCATCGAACAACTGTTTCAGCGTCACGATGGTCTTCTCATCATGCATCCCCTCTTCGATTACGTATATGCCAAGCGCATTTGCTGCCTTTATGCGACCTGTGAAGACATGCAGGAACCGAAACACGGTCTGGAGGTTGGAATACATCAGGATCGTTGACAAGGAATTGATGCACAATCTTGTCTCCCGCAGATGCATCTCCATCCAGAAGTGCTCAAAGAACTGGCTGATCTTGACACCGATGCCTGTGAGATCGACCGGACTTGACGCCATCTTGATGTTATCGGTATCGGGTGCGCCAAATCCAAGAGTACGCGTGACACAGTCCACAATCCCGATACGGTCCATCGGAACGTCCAGATTGTAGCGTTCGAACCACTCGAGCACGTTGTTTCCTGGCTCGCGCGTTGAAACGATCACGGCAGCATTGGCATCGAGTAGTCCCTGGTATGCGATGATATTTGCGATATCGTCCTTCCCGCTAATGGGAGGCCCGATCATCATGATGTTTGTACCGCTCTTTATGTCCCCGATCAATTCGTCCAGTCTGGAAATCCCGAGCTTGTATGTCATATTAAACTGCACCAAATTCTTAGCTTGTTCAATTCCTTGTATGTTTTCATATAAAAGTACATCTGTGCACGGGAGTTGTAAAGTTACCTGGGTGCTGACAGAGTTCCAATTAGAATTTTTACCCAATCCGGGACTTGCTGAGACTAAATAGTCAATTTAACCGCAGAAAGCGCAGAAGACCGTAGAGAGAATGCTTTAGAGGGCGCATGTCAAATGAATTACGTACATGCTCAATATCGTGCGGAGTCTTTAAATGAATCCAACGGTACAAACGACCTATAATCCGTGTTCATCTCTGTTAATCAGTGGCTAATGCTGTTTTTAGCCACTGACTGTGACAGCAGCGGCGCAGCCATCAGCGCAGATCGGGAGTTATCTGTTTAGCGCACGATTTGTCAAGAGGGTTGCTCAATTAAATCCGGGTGGTATTCGATCCTACCAATAAGGAGATCTCGTCCTACGAAACAAGCGAGTGCTTCAGATCCACAAACTCGCTCTCAACCTTGATCCCGTGCTTGATGACGTCCTCTGCCTTGCTAACGATTCGTTGAACCGTGCCGACCGGGATATCACGCCCGCCAAGCCCGATCACGAATCCGATCACAGGGACGCGGATGCCACTGTTGTAGAGGGATGCCTTGATCTCGGTGCATACCGCGCCCTCTCCTGTGCCAAGCGAGATATTCTTGTCAAGCACGCAGACAACCTTTGCGCCTGCGATCGCCTCAGCGATCTCATCAACAGGAAACGGTCTGAATGCACGGATCTTCAAGAGTCCGACAGGGACGCCCTTGCTGCGCAGGTCATCTACCACATCACGGAGTGTCCCGACTAATGATCCCATCGCCACGAGGATGATCTCTGCGTCGTCGGTATGATACGTATCGATCAGGTCTCCGTAATATCTGCCAAAAGCCGATTCAAAACGGCGAGCTGCGTCCCGTATCTTCGATCTCGACTGATCCATCGCCTGCTCGACAAGATACCTGAAATCCATGTAGTACTCAGGGTCCACGAACATGCCAAACGATTTTGGATCCTCCGGGTCGAGAGTGCGCACCGGCTCAAACGGTGGGAGAAACTCATCCACGGCTTTCTGGTCGAGGAGGTCTACGGGTTCGAATACGTGCGAGAGTATGAATCCGTCCATGCAGACCATGACCGGAAGCGATACTTCAGGATCCTCTCCGATCAGGTACGCCTGCACGGTCGTATCAACGAGTTCCTGCACATCCTCGACATACAACTGGATCCAGCCAGAATCCCGCTCTGCCATGCTGTCCTGATGGTCGTTCCAGATGTTGATCGGCGCCGACATCGACCGGTTCACAATCGTCATCACGGCTGGAAGCCTCATGCCCGCCATATTAAAGACCACCTCGTGCATCAGCGCAAGCCCCTGTGACGTGGTTGCCGAATACGTTCTTGCGCCTGCTGCGCTCGCCCCGACGAGTGCGGAGAGCGCTGAGAACTCGCT
>JAUWGA010000199.1 GCA_030606635.1 Methanosarcinales archaeon | reverse complement strand
CATATCGGTGATCAGGGCGGAGCACTTTGAGCTGATGCAGGATCAGGCGATCGTTGCAAACTCAGGACACTTCAATGTTGAACTCGATCTTCCGGGGTTGTCATCGATTGCTGTCGGGATCAGCGAGGTGAAGGAGGATGTCATGGAGTATCTGTTCGCAAACGGCAACCGGATATACGTGCTGGCAGAGGGGCGGCTCGTCAATCTTGCATCCGCATTCGGGCATCCGCCTGAAGTCATGGATATGAGTTTTGCGAATCAGGCGCTCTGTGTCAGGCACATCGTGGAACATGGCGAGGGGCTGGAGAATCAGGTGTATCATGTGCCGATCGAGATCGATGAGGAGGTTGCGGCTCTGAAACTCTCTGCGATGGGGATAAAGATCGAGACATTGACGGCAGAGCAGGACGAGTATCTTCATTCGTGGACGATGGGGACGTAGTCCGGATGGAGCAGAAAAACGCGATCCGCCTGCTCCACAAAGCAGGCTGCCCCCTGGATGTCATCGCACACGCCCGGGCAGTCGCTGAATACGCCCGGGAGATCGCGGAGCGGTACAACGAGAGGCACCGGAACCCTGCTGACATCGAACTGGTGATTGCAGGCGCACTGCTCCACGATATCGGGCGTGCACGCTCAAATGGCATCGATCACGCAGTCGCGGGAGCGGAGATCGCGCAGGCGTTCTGTCCGGACACGCGGATCGTGCGGATCATCAAGCGGCATATCGGGGCTGGCATCCCAAAAGTTGAGGCGGAACGGTTTGGGCTTCCTATGGAGGATTATCTGCCTGAGACTACTGAAGAGATGATCGTTGCTCATGCCGACAATCTCGTGGACGACACAGAGCGCATCAGCATAGACGAACGGATACGGAGGATGCGGAAGCGCGGATTTGACAGCGATGCGATCGACCGGATGATCCGGCTGCACAACGCTGTGATGGGATGAGGATTTTAATCGGTGTGCTGGCTCTATTACTCTGCTGTGGTTCCGCAGTCGCCAGCGGACCTCCGCACATGTTGTCCCTTGCTCCGCTCTACGGGGCATGGGCGGTGCAGTCTCTGGCAGTTTTATGAGAAAACTTGAAATTTATGAAGAAGGAATAAATCTTGAAGGCGCGTTTTGTTAAATGGGGGCAGGCAGTCGGACATGAATGGAAAGATGGTAAACTTGAGGTTAGATTTGGTGGATACCAAAAGAGGTAACTATCCGTGACAGAGATAGGGGCATAGAAAGATTATTGGAAAATACATACTTAGAAAAAGTGGTTCAAATGCAATGGACAAACAATAAATTCATAACAACGCTTGGAATCTCGATAGTTCTCGCATTCGGGATGATCTCGGTCGTCTTCGGCGTGATATATATATCCTCGGGGGAGGGTATCCCTGTCCCGCTTCCAGCACTGCTGATGGCGTTTGCTATCGTCTTTGTGCTTGGTTCGGTATTCTTCGAGGAAAGGGGTGCGGATAGGGTCGGGGCGCTCGTGGGGGGCGGTATTGTCGCAGCGATAGTATCGCTCGTCATGATGCTGGTATGTGGCGGTGTGTTATACCTGCTGACCAACGGAAGGGATACCGGCATCGACAAAATCATATCCATGCTTGCGGTCTTTATGGTAGTCGGGATGGCTGCTTTCAGCTATCTGCGAACGCATCGATGAAAACCGGCACAGTAAATCTTCCGCTGCACTACGGGCGTGCCCCGAGATGGCTCTTTGAGCGGATGGTCGGGTTATCACGCGAGATCACCCGGATAATCATCTACGAGTATGGGGCTGACGAGTTCCTGCAGAGGATCGCAGACCCGTACTGGTTCCAGGCGTTCTCGTGCGTGCTCGGGTTCGACTGGCACTCGTCAGGCACGACCACCACGACCTGCGGCGCGCTCAAGGTGGCGATCGATCCTGAGGAGATGGGGATCGCTGTTGCTGGCGGAAAGGGCAGGACGTCACGAAAGACGCCTGACGAGATCAGGGCGATATCTGAGTCGGCTTTCTCCTCGCTTTCGGATGGCACGGTAAATGATCTGGTATATTCGAGCAAGATGTCTGCGAAGGTCGATAATACCTGCGTGCAGGACGGATACCAGTTGTATCACCACTGCTTC
>JAUWGA010000186.1 GCA_030606635.1 Methanosarcinales archaeon | reverse complement strand
GAATCGCACTAAAACTGGCATACATCGGAGATCGGTACCATGGGTTCCAGATCCAGCAAAACGCGCACGCCATCGAGTCGGAGATCTTCGCATCTCTTGAAAAGAATAACATTGTGGACGATATCAAAGAAGCACGGTATTCAGGGGCGGCAAGGACTGATCGGGGTGTGCACGCATCAGGGCAAGTCATTGCGTTTGATACCAGTACAGGGTTTGGCGACCCGCTTCCGAGAATCATCAACCGCGATCTCCCCGACGATATCTGGGTGTGGGCTCATGCAGTGGTGCCCTCTGGTTTCGATGCCCGCAGGGATGCCGTACGCCGCGATTACAGGTATTATCTGTACGATCGGGGGTACAATGTCCATGATATGCAGGAATCGGGCAGCCTCTTCACAGGAACGCACGATTTTTCAAATTTCGCGAGGAAGATAGAAGGCGCGGTCAGGGTCATCGATAGGATCGAGATCCACGAAAGAGACGGTTTTATCATCATTGATATCTCGGCGCCGAGTTTTCTCTGGAATATGGTGCGCAGGATCGCTGCCGCATTGGAACAGATCGGAGCGGGATCGCAGGACTCCGGCTGGATCAGGGAATTACTCGACCCGAAGCGTCACCCCATTCACCAGGGGATCAAGCCCGCGCCCGCTTATGGTCTGGTGCTTCGGAGCGTCGCTTTCGAGGGTGTCGGATGGATCGAAGACGAATACTCGAAGAGGAAGATGCGGGACGCGTTTTCGGATGCGCTTATTTGGCATACCACCATGAAGGCGATCTATTCGGGGTTGTAATAATACATCGCCATATCATATCCCGGGCGCAGCGTGAAGACCTTTTTAGAATATCTCCAGTCAAGCGTGATATTATGCACATCATCCGCAGGAACGATGACGATATCGGAATCCGAACGCTCCGGAACAGAATTGAGGTAGCCGCAGCCATTGTAGTTTCGCATGTACCATGGCAGTGGCCAATAATCATTCTCCGGAGCAGCGATCGTTATACTTGTGTTCGGATCGTCCCGGACCCGCTCTTCGATAAAGCCGACCGTGTCAAGCACATCTGACGTGGTCTGCACATAGATAAGCCCGTGCACCGGTATACCGCGAATCATGATCTCGTCGGAATCCGTGTTTTCGTAATAATTTATAAATATGCTCTGATGGATAAACAATCCTGCAGAGAGTACGAGGATGATCACCACCGCTGCTTCGATCGCTCGCGGTCTCTTGCCGAGGGACGGCAGCAACTCGCCGAGATATGCGCCCGCGATCAGGGCGAACGGGAGCAGGATGTGGAGCACGAGCCATGGCACCTTCTCCTGCAGGTATGAGTACACGAGGAGCGAGGTTACGCCCCAGTAGAGCAAGAATATCATAAATATATTTCTCTTTTTTACATAATACATCCCGCCGGCAAGTGCAAGTATTGTGATCAAAAGTTCGTACCTGGCAAGAATCGGGAGATAGAACGCCCAGTGCCCGCCGATGCGCTCGATTCTGTGCATCTCTGCCCAGTGGTTTATCGCGTCCGGTATCACCGATATTAGCGCATCCGGGTTTGTCAAGAAGTTTGTATAAAATAGCGCAAAGATGACAAAGGAGATCAGCGCAAACAAGAGCGCATCGACCGCTCTTGTGGCGTTTATCTCTTTTTTGGCTATAAGGTATCCAAGCACGAAGAGCGCAAAGATTCCTGCGATGATATATGCGTTCTCCTTGGCGCAGAGCGCAAGCGCACCTGCAACGGCTCCTGTGCACACATAGATCAGCCTCTGGCGGTAGCGTCCATGTTTTAGATATTTTACGGCAGATACGACGAACAGCAGTGAAAAGAATGCGATGTAGATGTCATTTCTGAAGAATCTCGAATAGTACAGGAACGATGACGAGATTGCGATCATTGCTGCTGCGAATAGTGCACCTGATTCCCCGAGTTGATCGCGCAAGCGATATATCAGCATGATCAGCAGCACGCCAGCGGCAGCTGGAAGCAGCCGGGCTGTGAAATTCGAGTCTCCGAACAGTGTGAAGACCGCTGCGGTTGAGTAATAGAGAAAGGGACCGTGGTATGTCGGATCATAGTGGTACTCTCCGTGTTTGAATAATTTGTAGGTCAAATAGCCGTGTACGCCCTCATCGTGGTGAAATACCCGATCATCGAGCGCGTAAAATCGAAGTGCTGTGGCTAACAGGATGATCGCGAGGAATAGCAGGATGTATCTGTTCTTCTGGTTCAAGTGGGCACCTCTACCATCTGCAGGATCATCAGCGCGTCAAGAGAAGTGACCTTCCCGTCGCCACTCACATCCGCATCAACATCCCACTCGCCGCTGGCTGCAAGTTGCAGTGCGATCACGGCATCTGCGGTGGCGGCGGAACCGCCTATAATCCGCACCGCGATAGATGCGGAGTTGTAACCACTCTTGCTTGCTGTGACTGTGAACGTGCCTGCCGTAT
>JAUWGA010000086.1 GCA_030606635.1 Methanosarcinales archaeon | reverse complement strand
ATTGAGCACTATGAACAGGCTCTCTCCATTGGCAGAGAGGTACATGGTGATAGGCATCCTGACGTGGCAAGAGACCTCAACAACATCGGCTTGGCACGGGATCACATTGGCGAACATAAGAAGGCGATTGAGTATTACGAGCAGGCTCTCTCCATCGTTAAAGAAGCGTATGAAGAGAGACATCCCCATGTGGCAAGCACGCTCAACAACATCGGCTCGACATGGAATGCACTTGGCGATCATAAGAAAGCGATTGAGTACTATGAGCAGGCTCTCTCCATTGACCGGGAAGTGTACGGCGAGAGGCGTCCTGCGGTGGCAACAGACCTCAACAACATCGGCACGGCATGGTATGCACTCGGTGATCGCAAGCGTGCGAAGACATACCTCCAGCAGGCGTACAGCATATTCCGAGAGTTCTATGGCGATGCGCATCCGCATACCATAACTACAAAAAAGTGGCTGGAGAGGTTAAAGGAATGAAAAATACTTCATCGGACAATTGCCAGAATGTCTCGGGTAGTATCGCGTCCCTTCCGACTAAAATCTCCCTGGATCTGTCTCGATATCAACGATAGCGGGTTTCTTCGCGCCCATCGCTTTTTCCAGAGCATCCTTCAACTCTCCCGGCTCTTCCACTCTGAATCCAGCGCCCCCGCAGGAGATCGCATACTCTGAGAAATCCGGATTGTTAAGTTCGGTAGCAAACGTCGGATATCCCTCTATCATCTGCTCCGCACTTATCATCGCAAGCTCACTGTTGTTCAGGATTATCACGGTAATATCCAGATTGTTCCTTACAGCGGTCAGGAAATCGCCCATCACCTGGGCAAAGCCACCGTCTCCTGTGATGCAGACGACCTGCCTGTCAGGAGAAGCCAGCTTGGCTGCAACCGCCGCAGGCAGACCGAACCCCATCGTTGCGAGATACCCTGACATCAGAAGCGTCTGCCTCTCCATCAGAAAATTTCTTCCAAACCAGAAGCCGTTGTCTCCAACATCGATGGTTATGATGGCATCCGGATCTATAACCTCTCGCAGCACCTTGAAGATGAACGGAGCACGTAGTGGCGCCCTCCTCGAGTCCGCCTCTTCCTCAAGCTGGTCACGCCATTCTCTCTTCTCGGTTCTGACATCCTCCGATACAGTTTGAGTCTTTCGTTCTCCTACTCTGTCCAGTAATTGTTCGATCACCACCTCGCAATCTCCCAGAATGGCGAGTTCTATCGGAAAACCTTTCGCAAGATTCATCGGGTCAATGTCTACCTGAACCGTCCTTTTCCTTGGAATATTTGTCTTCTCAGAAAAAGATGAACCGAAGACCAGTAGTAAGTCGGAATCGCCGACACATCTTCGTGCCATCGGGGTTCCGACATCGCCAAGGACGCCGAGAGAAAGATCAGAGTCCTCGGGAACGATACCTTTTGCACGAAAAGTCGTTATTATAGGAGCTTTTATTCTTTCGGAGAGCCTAATCAAATTATCTCGCTGATCCCTTGCACCCCAGCCAGCGATTATCACAGGACGCTCCGATTCTTCTATCAGACCCACTGCTCTCGCGATCAGTCTGGTATTCGATATCCTGAAATCCGGAACCCGCCCTTCCATCGGCTCTATATCTGCTTCAAGCGGTTCTTTCTGGATGTCATTTGGGATTGCGAGGTGAGAAACGCCCCGTTCCACCAGAGCGTGCTTCAAAGCCAGTGTAACAAGTTCAATGGTCTGCTCCTTTGAGTTTATCGTCTTATTAAAGACACAGAAGGAATTGAAGAGCGCGTCCTGGTCGATCTCCTGAAAGCTACCGGGTCCCACATACTGGAGCTTGACCTGACCCGTGATTGCTAAAACCGGGGCACGATCCATCTTCGCATCATAAAGACCTGTGATCAGGTTGGTTGCGCCAGGCCCTGCTATCGTCAAGCAGACGCCCACCTTCCCGGTCAGCTTGGCGTATGCGGATGCCATGAGCGCTGCCGCTTCCTCATGCCGCACCTTAACAAACGTCATCCCCTCTTGCCTGCGTATCGCATCCACCAGACCAAGGCAGGTAGTACCTGGAAGCCCGAAGATATATTCCACGCCCCATGAAGAGAGCCCGGCAACTATCACATCAGAGACCGTGCGATCTGACATAGTCTTTACCTAATGCTTTTGCGTTATTAAATCTTTTGTGAAATTCACATGCGTCTTTTTAAATCCCACCCGCTCATAAAACCGCTGAGCATCAACCCATCTTTTCCTCGTCGTAACTTCGATGGAAACGCAGCCCCGCTTCTCTGCCTCCTCTTCGAGTCTTGATACAAGTTCTGCGCCGATACCTTTGCTGCGAACTGTTTCATGCACGACCAGCTCCTGAATCTCCCCTGCCAGTCCGGCATGATGGAGTAGTAATTCGATATGGAGACTTCCGAAACCAACAATAGCCCCGTTGCTCTCTGCGACATAATACAGCACGCTTTCAGAATGGAGATTCCGGGCGAAGACATCGTGAAACGCCTCCCGGTCGAGCGGAAATCCCATAAGTGTTGTGATCAGGTCATACACCGATCTTTCATCAGATTGTATCGCCGGTCGAATCAGGGTCATGCTATATTCTTCCAACAACTGTCATGTGGATAACACTTTCCTCGGGGAAGTCCGCGCTCAGGAGAGCGTTCGCCTCGTCATCGTAGGGCGCAACCGTTCTGGCAACTGTCAGGATTCAAGCGCAACTGCGGCTAACGCCGCGCCACATCACCGGTTATCCAGTTGCCTGTTCACCATATTCCTTAAGAGATCCCTACTATATCATAGATCTCCTCAGGACTTTTCAATACGGTGATATTCTCCATCCGTGCAAGTTTTTCTGAGTTAGACACATCTACCTCCCGCATCTTGAGTTCAAATGTTTTTCCTGTGGGGGCTACGGTCTTGATCTTGCCTCGTATCTGATCCACCGGCAGTATGTATATCGGAGTGTCCCCCTTTGAGGTCTGCGCTACTACATTGGTAACCAGGCTATCAGCGATCCCGTGGACGATCTTTGCCACAGTATTTGCTGTTGCAGGTGCGATAAAGAGCATGTCATAGTAACCAACCTGCAGCGGTCCGGCTATGAAAGGTGAATTGGGTCCGGCATCTGTCTTGAAATTGGGAAAATCACGCTGGATCTCGTCCCATATACCATACCACTTGAGTACCCCTTCCCCTTCTTTTGACAGGAATACCATGAATTCGAGGTCGGTCTTCTTCTTGATATCTGCCATTACATTGTATGTCTCGTGTGTCCAATCACCGGAACCTGTAATTCCCCAGGCTATTCTCTTCATTGTTTACCTCCACCTGTCAGAGTTTCAGACCCAGAGCTACCAATCTACCTAACTCCGGATCGGCATTGGTCAGGTTCCCGACCATCCGCTGCTGGATCGGTCTGTCAATCTTCAAAAGGTCCGCGACGAGGTTATCCACCAGATGTTCCTGGTCCATCTTGCTCAAAGACCGATATCGCTCTCCCGCCTGAGTGAAATCATTGGTGATCCCGATCTTCTGGCGTGTCACTTCTCCCTCGAGGCGATGCACATAAGGATTGCCTGCCAGAGCTTCCATGGGGGCATCCGGGTCAAGGCTACTTGGCTCGTAATTGACAGGTCCGCTGAATTCCCCGATCTGCATGGATCCATCGCGCTGATTGTTGTTGACCGGCACCTGGGGTCGGTTGATTGGCAGTTGCAGGTAGTTTGCCCCAAGCCGGTAGCGCTGTGTATCAGTGTATGAGAAGGTCCGCCCCTGGAGCAACTTATCCGCAGAAAACTCGATTCCCGGAACGATTGCGGCAGGACAGAATGCTGCCTGCTCAACATCAGTAAAGAAGTTCTCAGGGTTCCTATTGAGCACCATTTTACCAACTGGCATCAGCGGGAATTTCTCCTCAGGCCAGGTCTTTGTGGCATCCAGCGGATCAAAATCCTGTTTCAGTTCATCGGCGATATCCATCAACTGGACACAGAGTTCGTACAAAACCTCTTCGCCGCTTGCGATCGTATCGTGAAGATCACGCGTAAGGTGATCAGGGTCAACGCCAGCGAGCATTGTTGCCTCGTGGCGGTCAAGGTTCTGCACACCCAACTTTGGTTTCCAGTGGTATTTCACATACACAGCCCCTCCTTCTGCGTTCACCCACACGTAGGTATTGACGCCAAAACCCTCCTGCATCCGGTAGCTCTTTGGCGTCCCGCGGTCGGAAAAAAGCCAGGTGATCATATGTGTCGATTCCGGCGTCAGGGATATGAAATCCCAGAAGCGGTTATGTGCGGAAGAGGCCGATGGCATATTGCTATCAGGTGCGCCCTTGAATGCATGGACCATATCCGGGAACTTGATCGCATCCCTGATGAAGAAGACCGGGAGATTGTTCCCGACCAATTCGTAGTTACCCTCTTCAGTATAGAATTTAACGGCAAAGCCACGGGGATCACGTACCGTATCAGCAGAACCCCGTCCTCCGGTCACCGTCGAAAAACGTACGAATACAGGGGTCGTTTTCTCCGGATCCTGGAGGAATTTCGCCTTTGTGTAAGCTTCCATGCTCTTGTAAACCTGGAAGTAACCGTGAGCTCCTGCCCCCTTGGCATGGACAACCCGCTCAGGGATGCGCTCCCTGTCAAAGTGAGCAATCTTCTCGATGAACCGGATGTCCTGCAGCAACACGGGTCCACGTTCACCTGCGGTCTCTGAATTCTGATTGTCGCTGACCGGAACACCCTGGTTCGTGGTCAAAACTTTTTCTTCATTCATGATGTCAACCTCCCTTATGTTATTGGTGACAGGTTTCTTATTCACTTATACTTATCTGTTGATCCGGCAATTCCGGAACACAACCGAGTTTTAAAAGCCCCAGCCGCTCCGCACCCTGCTAAATTCGGGTGAATCCGCGGAGGCTTGCCGCACGAACATCCCCCTACCGACTGATCGCTCCTGCCGCCGCCTGCAGAATCATGGGCGCATCACCGCTGTGTTCTTCTGGCAAATAAATAATAAAAATAAAAAAAAGTAAAAAATTATTCTTCGGGTTCAACTGCTAAAAACGCCCACCATGGTTTATTAACCTGGATTATTTCACCTGTTTCAGCATCAACTTGTGCTTGAACCTGCATTCTCGCACTAAAAATCCCGAAAACTTTTGAGTTTCGTTGAGCTCGGACTTCGTAAACCGCTCTTACTTGATTTCCAAGATTGGCTTCTTTGAGTTCAATATTACAATCGTCAGTACAATTTCTCAAGTTTAATCTTTGTAAGGCGGCACGAGAAGCCATATCAGGCATGATTTTAATCTCTGCGTTTCTGCCATTGGATAATTTAGCATAAATTTTGGTCTCATTCTGCGCTCGCTCCTGGGTCATCTCTAAATAAGGGGAACAATCTACGGAGATCGCACCAGTCTGAATAACCATTCTGTTATTTGCCTGCTGTTGAACATTCATCATCCTTCCACCGGATACTTGATAGTTACCTGATTGAAGCATTCCTCTTTGCTCCTGCGGACCCCTCAATTCAGGTGAAACTCTTGGTATAATATTACTGTTTTCATCAAGCATAGGTCCACTTTCTTGCGGAGAACCTAATATCTCGTCAAGTTCGGATTGTTCAATAAACTGTGCAGTATACGTCCCACCATTATTTTCAATTTGTCTGACAAAAGATCTCATATGATTTCTAGAACCTTTTCTCAGATTGTTGTATACAAGGAGAATGTCCTGGTTCTCAGTCTGTGCGATGAGCTCGTTTAAGTCTTTAATATCCAGATCTTCAATTGTTGCGCCGACGATCAATGCTTCGAGCAAGGACGCATCTCCCTTATTTACTAAATCATCATATAATGTTTGCAATTCTTGATCTGTAAAGATCCCTTGGTCGACAGAGGCTGGATCTCCAATGCCATATAGGTCTAGTAGTGTCTTGACTGCGTCAGTATGTGTCTGCTCAGATTTTGCGATATTATTGAATATTGGCATACCCCATTTTTCATACAATGCCAGGTACACATCTCTTGCAAGTTTTTCTTCTTCCCTCATCAACTTCAGTCCCGCAATCTCGCTCTCACTCAAGATATTCTGCTCCGGATCGGTTTCCACTGCCTGATAATTTCCGGCTTCTCCCATAGGACTGCCCATACCTGTGCCCGGCTCGTGCACCCCGCCAGGCCCTGCTGCAAGAACCATAGGGACCATCAGGATACCAATAATACTCAACAATAAGATTTTTTTCATGCTAACCATCTCACACGCGCTTTGAACTGTGTGCATTTAAATCTTTTCCCGGGCGTGAACAATCCCCGAAATTAAACTACAGGCGATCTTGAGGATTTTCGATGTTTTTTAAAGCCCCAGCCGCTCCACCTCGGAATAAAATTCCAAAGCATCCGCGGGATGGAGGTCGGGCGAGGAGACCGCAATGAATGGCTGAGTTTACTGTTCCATTATCCACTCATTCTAAAATATCCACCGGTTTATGTTCTTCTCCGATCCCGAACAGCTTCCGATTCAGCCATAGATAGATCAGGATGATGAGCGAGATAGGATTCAGACTGAATGTTCCCAATGCAGCCAGAATCATCTGCCACCACCAGGCTTTCGACTCCATGAGTTCTGTTATGTCTGCAAGCTTCCAGAAAAGATATCCAAGCAAGGTAAGCACCCCTACGCCAAGCACACCGATCCAACTGTTATTTGCTCCGGGGTCTTGTATCAACAGCAACACAAATATGCCTGCAAACAGTATCATAATACAGGAAGCGAACCGAGTCCACCAGATGATCAACTTCACTCCAAGTTTTAGTTCCATGTTATTCCCCCTATAAACACACTGATAGCCAACCGAATGCCAGTTCTATCTAACCTACCTCACAAACCCCCCACTCTCGCGACCATTCCAACCTCCACGTACCTCGCACCAGCCTCCCGAAGTCACCAAACCCCACACTTAAGTACAAAGTCTGTACAATCGCACCTCTCGCATCCGATCCGGCTGCACCAATGCTTCGCGCGTGACCCGCCAGCAGCAAACCCATGTATCGACCGTGGCAGAGTTCTCTGCACTCCATGCTGGATAAATCGAAACGTATCTTACATAAAGCCTCCCACAAGTGGGACGATCAGCACCAGAGCGAGCGTGACCGCCCCATAAACCCACGTGTACGGGAGACTGATATCGATAAGTCTGCACAGAAAAAAACTGAAGGATCAGGCTTAAAAGGAATGGTGAACAATCTTCCTGCGAAGGCAGGTGGTTGACACGGAAGGTAGCGATAAAACAGAAACAAGAACTCCAAACGACCTCATAAAAGAGAAAAGCCCGTACCTACTCCAACACGCCTACAACCCGGTTAACTGGCATCCATGGGGAAAAGTTGCACTACAACGTGCGAAAGTTGAGGATAAACCCATCTTCTTAAGCATCGGATACTCCACCTGCCACTGGTGTCATGTGATGGCACGAGAATCCTTCGAAAGCGAGCAGACAGCAGGAATCCTCAACGAAAACTTCATCTGCATAAAAGTGGATCGCGAGGAGCGCCCGGATCTGGATGAAATCTACATGAAGGCTGTGCAGATTTTGGCTGGCACGGGCGGCTGGCCCCTATCGGTCTTTCTCACGCCGGACGGAAAGCCGTTTTACGGTGGAACCTACTTCCCGCCCAAGCCGGTACATGACTTACCAGCCTTCAACGATATCCTGCAGGCGATTGTAACTTTTTGGCATGACAACCGGGAGCAGCTTCAGAGAGGTTCCGAGGATGTCACAGAGCTCCTGC
>JAUWGA010000146.1 GCA_030606635.1 Methanosarcinales archaeon | reverse complement strand
ACGTTGTACAGTGCACCAAGTATCGATCCGTCACTGCTCATGACGTTCTTCTTTGACAGGTTCTTTGCGAATATTTTTGCCATTAACATCCCTCTCGTGTTAGTGATTATCACTTATACTTCTTTATATTTAAATTGTTTTACCAAGAGAACGCCACTGCAACGGATGACGTCAAACCATATATCTTCCGGAAACATAATCCCGAGTATGGAAAAGCCAGAGCATTACAGGGATGATTGCAACAGGATCGCGTGTATATACGATCCTCTTGTCAGATTCATCTCCTCATTCTTCGGCGGAGAAGCAGGATTGAGACGGCTCACCATCGATAAAATGGATTTGAAGCCGGGTCAAAAGGTTCTGGATGTCTGCTGCGGGACCGGTACGTTGTGTGCGATGATTGCAGAGGAGATAGGGAGTAACGGAGAGGTGGTGGGAGTTGATCTATCCGAAAATATGCTCAAGAAAGCAGAAAACAAGAGCGAAGACAATATACGATTCTATTACACCAATGCCGAGGAGATTCCTTATGCTGACGGATACTTCGACCGCGCATCCGTGACCTTTGGCTTGCATGAGATGCCGCACCCTGTGCGGATGAATGTGCTTTCTGAGATGCAGAGGGTTCTAAAGCCGGGCGGGAAGATTACCGTCCTTGATTATGCGTACCCAAAACGCACGCTGGCTATGCTTCTATTCAAGGTATGGATGCTTGTGGAAGGAGAGACTGCAAGAGATTTCATCAGGAGGGATCTATCTTCGATTATACGGGATGCTGGATTCGATGTGATCGAACAAAACGTCTATTGGATGAACACAATCCGGATCGTGAGTGGTGAGAATGCAGATCGATGAAGCAGAAGCGATCCGTCGACTTAACGCGTGCATTAAGGATGCCGTGCGGTCGTGCATGAAGGACCGGGATCGCATAGGAGTTGCGTTCTCAGGCGGCATCGACAGTTCATTAGTCGCAGCCATCGCAGCATCGATAGATCCTGATATCGAGTTGTACGCGGTCGGGATGCACGGCTCTCATGACCTAATCCATGCAGAGAAGGCAGCAGCACTGCTCGGGATGGCGGATCGGCTGCGGATATGCGAGTGCACCGAAGCGGATATCGAATCAGCGATCCCGCAGGTGCTTCGTGCGATAGAAACCACGAGCCCTGTTGCAGCAGGGATAGGGATATGCATGTATCTCGTGTCAAGGTGTGCGCAAGCGCATGGAACCGGGTCGTTGCTCACAGGGCAGGGCGCAGACGAACTCTTTGCCGGATACAAGCGTTATGAGCAGGCGTTTTATGACGGGGTGCTCGGCATCGAACTCGAAAAGGACGTGCTTGCACTCCCTACCCAGATCAGCCGGGACGTTGCGGTTGCAGATCTGTGCGGCGTGGAACTCGGCCTGCCGATCTATAACCGCGATGTGGTGGATATCGCACGCGGCATCGATGTCCGACTCAAGATGCAGAAGGACGAGGGCGGCTATGTGCGAAAGTACATCCTCAGGAGAGTTTCTGAACAGTATATCCCGCACAAACTGGCATGGGCGCCAAAGAAGGCAGCGCAGTACGGCACAGGCGTCCAGAATGCGCTCTATAAGATGGCACGCAGGCAGGGGCTCGGACAGGAGGAGTTTCTGAACCGCGTCTTTAAGGAGTGTCACACACGTTAATCGCAGACACTGCCGGAAATTACAGAAAACTGATGCGGATTGATATGCCTTATGAACGTTCACATCATGCGAAATATTAATGACATTATTCCTGGCTTTGCATCCTTCGTGGGTTCTGATTGGAAAGGACTCATCGCCATATTAGGGGATCCCATAAAATCCTGATTGATACGTTCGGTTATTTCCCTAAATATCATCTTATAAGCGGTACAATGAGGATCTACTCCCTTTACTTCACCGTTGTTAGGTACTATGGCATTGTAAGGGCATCCGCCTCGACAAAAGTCGATGTAGGCACAGTCCTTGCATTCCTGGTCCACATAGTCCTTGAACTGGTGCATAAGCTTCCATGCGTCGGATCTGGAAAGATCGTCCATGCTGGGGTGGTCATAGACACTGCCCATCACATATTCTGGCATGCCCACGAAGCGATAGCAGGGATATATACTTCCATCAGGTCCCACCGCAAAGGTACTATCCATGCAATCCACGTAGGTGCAGACCGTGCCCCTGCGCGTGAACACACATTTACACAGGTGGTCGATATTCATAACTTCGATCCTGCCCATGTTTTCCAGATATTTATCAAGAAGGTAAATTAATAATTCCCCGTACTCTTCCGAATCAAGCACCCATTCATCAGAGCTTTCGGAACGTAAGGATGGTAGTGCAGGATGCAATTTAAGAGTTAATCCATTTTCCAGGAAAAAATTGAAGATATCCTCTTTAAACTTTACAGATTGTGCGGTGAAGGTGCAGATGAATCTCACATCAAGACCGTTGTCCCGGGCAATTTCATAGCCCTGCATGGTCTTATCGTAGTATCCCTCGCCTCTCTGCAGGTCGTTAAGTTCCTTTGGACCATCCAGACTGGAACCGATCGGGATATTGTACGCAGCCAGAATCTTGGCTAATTCAGGAGTCATCTTCCAGAGATTGGTCTGCAGGGCAAAAGCCGGTTTCAGGTGACTTGCGCCTTCTGCCAGCAATGGCAACGCTTCCCGGTAAAACTCCGCGCCGGCAAGGAGCGGCTCCCCGCCATGGAAGGTGAAGGTAACCTGATCATCCCGAAAATCTTTTAGCCATGTAACCACTTCCTTGATGGTTTCGATGCTCATTACTGGAGAATCTTCTTCGGAACTCCAGCAGTAACTGCAATTGGAAGGACAGCCCAGAGTTGGGATTAGCATTACGTGAAAGACCATAATATCACCTTATTCCAGCTTTTTTCTAACTTTCTTCAAAGTATTAATAGTTTTCCTGCAATTGGGGCTGCCATCTCGCAGGCACCTACCCGATGAGGAAAATGACGCGGCGCCGCCATCGGCGCCCGCGTTGATACATTTGGATCGCTGCACCTTCGCAAACGCTCACTGCAGATACACCGCGCCTGACCGCTGGACCAGTTCATCGCAGACTACGTCCGGCTCTCCTTCCATGATGAACTCACCGTCATCGATCATGATCGCGCGATGGGACACCTCTCGCACGAAATCGAGGTGGTGGCTGATCAGGAGGATCGTTGTCCCGAACTCGGCGTTGATCCTTTTTAGCGAGTTGGTAACATCCCTAAGCGTTATCGGGTCGAGATCCCCAAACGGCTCATCGAGCAGCAGGATATCCGGCTTTGGCGCAAGCGTGATCGCAAGCATCGTCCGCACCATCTCGCCGCCTGACAACTCCTGCGGGTACTTATCCAGCACGTCCATCGAGAGATCGAGCGCACCGAAGATCGGTTCAGCGTACTTTATGGTCTCTGTGCGCGGGAAGCGCGGGAATAGCACGCCAAGGATATCCGGAGAGAACCCGAGCGATTCGAGTTCGTCCTTTGCACCGGTCTCTGGCATATCCACAATCCGGTAGATCGTGTCAAGCACGTCCTCGGTTATGCCGAGTTTTTCTGCCCGTTCTTGCGCCTCCTCTATTACATGCTGCCCTTTCACGCCAAGTTTGAATGCGAGCTGGTCTACGATCGTCTCATGCGGGCTTAGCGCGAACTCCTGGAACATGAGCCCGACCCGTCTTCGAACCGCCATCCTCTTCTTGTGGTACTGGCTCATGTTCACCCACTCGTCATCTTGCTTGTAAAGCACCTTCCCCTCCTTCGGAAACAGGAAACCACATATCATCTTCCAGAGGACTGTCTTTCCTGCGCCGCTCGGACCTATGATCGATGTGATCTCTCCAACATTTATGTTGAAGTTGAGTGAGTTGAATCTGAGCGTCTCTCCGCCGATCGATATGAGATAGAACCTGTGCGAAACATCCTCCACCTTTATGGCTATCTCACTCTTGCCCGGTTCAATTTTCGATATCGGAATCGGATCAGGCATCTCTTTTAGAAACTCACTTATTACATAATCGGGATCGCCTTCGAGGACCACTTTCCCGCCGTCGAGCCATATCAGCCGATCCACGAGGTATCTGTGAACCTCCGGGAGGTGCGATGCACAGAGCATGGCAAGCCCGGTCTCGCTGTTAACCTTTTTAAGCGTGTCAAGAATCTCTTGTTTGGTCGCAGGACATGCCATTGTCGCGGGTTCGTCGAGCAGGAGTATCTTTGGCTTTTTTGCAAGCTGTCTTGCTATGATCACCCGCTGTTTCTCGCCACCGCTCAGGACGTAATCGACATGCTTTGCCTTCTCTTGAAGCCCAACCATCCTGACGTACACCATCGCCTCTTCCACCATATCATCATACTCGGGGAGATCTTTGGGTGGGAGA
>JAUWGA010000015.1 GCA_030606635.1 Methanosarcinales archaeon | reverse complement strand
ACGCAGATGTCGCTTTTTTGAGTTACACCAAAGAGAACCCGCCGCTGCATTGGATTACGTATTTTTAACAGGGTGTTTCGGAATAATTAAATACAATCTTTAACAAAGTTAATTTGGACAGTACTGAATAAAGAGGAATTTAACCATGATATCTTCTCGTTCCAAACTCCATGATCTGATGGAAAAGACAATCAATTCGAATCTTCAGTCAATGGAAGAGCGAGGAGAATATGCAGAGTACGCGGTCAAGACAAACATCATCGAATCGAATTGTGCTCTTGGCGATATACCACTCTCCTTCTCGGATTACCGGATTGAGTTAAAGCCAACAGAGGATAAGTTCCTCTATGTTATGATTGTAAAAAAAGGAAAAGAAACGATCATACTGTATCTGGATACTTTCTTCAAAAGATTCTGGAAGCTCTACAATATTGAAGAAAGCACTACAGTTAAGAGATTCATTGACCAGTTCACAAATAATTTACAGAAGATTGACTCTCTCTGGATGCCCCACCAGATGTTGAGCAACCTTGAGAAGGACTACACCAATATCGGATTCTCCATCAGATTCAAGCAGGAGGTGTTGAAGGAAGAGGAACTCTCCGGAGACGACATCTCCCAACTCACCATGAGACTGTGGTCAAAAGGCTCCGAGCTCGCGACGGGGTTGGTCACACTTTTAGGAGAGCATAACTATCCGACGACCAAGACCTCCACAAGATTACTGAATGTAAAGGATGGTGAGATCAAGTTTCTTGATGAGGTCTTTTATGATGGGAAAGTGACGGTCAGTAAGGGGACTGATATTGAGGAACATGTTCATTTCGTGGATAGTATCATCGATTTTTATTCGGAGAAGATGACTCGTGTTGAGGAGAAGAGAATGTATCTTGAATCCACTTCCGGCGGATTTAAGAACCATGGTTACCCGTTTGAGCTTAAATTCTCAAAGAGTCAGAGCATTGAGAAGGTTGCTCTGAAGCTGGTCAATTCTACACGCCCGTTCAGATTATGGGGTGTGATTCATGATCGGGATGATGAATTTCTTAGAATTGCAGGGGTGGATACTCACACAGGTGATAAATTCAATATGGATCTCATGCCAGACTATGCCCGTGTTTATCTTCCGAAGAACGCCTGTGGGAATGTGATATTCAGGCTTTACACCAATATCCAGCACTCGTTGGATCCGGGGGTGGCGATTTATGACGAACACGGAAGCCTCTTTTGACCATCTGGATGTGATCAATTCGGTTCTGAGCCTCGCCTACAATCTTAAATCATATCCAAACCACCTGCACATGGCTGGTTACAGGATATCCAGAATAGAACCGCGATTCAATGTCAGCGGGATCGGGGCATTGAATCCGGACATTCTGTTCATGTCTGACGAGAGGGGATTATTTTGTGAATGCAAAAGTGGGGAATATTATACAGGGCAGAATCTCAAACTGTATCAGGGAATAACTACGCGGCATCTTGTTGAGAAGGGTATTGATATCCCAACAGAGAACCTTGAACTCGATGTGGGAATATTTGGGAGGGGGAACATGGACGCTTTAGCAGATAGGCTGCAAGCAGAAGGGATAACCTACCCACAGGTGATGATGGACGATTTCATCCGGAAAGTATCCGGTGACGATTTTAAAGATCCGGTGCTTCGTGATCTATTTCGTGAGCCTGTGAGGATACATGGAAAGCCTTTGACTATACTCAAATTCTCAGAGGATAGTTCTTTCAAAAAAATAGCTCCATATATATTCAACACTTTGATGGCGAGGTCGGTTTCAGGACGAATCGAATTCACTTCAAGGGACCTGGCAGGAGATTCGCTGGAGGAGATCTGGGATCATCTTGACCGCAAGTCGCAAAAGATATTGAGCGGAAAGGTGAAGTCGTTTCTGAAGCATTGCAAAACAGGTGGGTTGGGAGAATATCTCAGTAATCGGGAGGATGTATGGACAATTGAGATTAACGACCACTGGAAAAGCAGAAAGAAGTTCAGTGATGATTGCAATCGCCTGATGGATAATCTTGACCAGAAAACGCTCTGGGATTTTGGTGGGTTTGGTGATGGGGATGATCAAGTGACGCGAGAGGGTTAAAATGACGAGACGCCATAAATTCCGGGAGATGGAGCAGTACGATCAGACGGTGAAAACATAGAATGTGTCGAGGTCGTATGAAATTCCTGCTGCAGAGAAGAGGTAAAAAGAATGTTCAAACCAGATCAACCGATTAGATCTCATGAAGAGGATATACTGGGCAGAGCTTCATTTGCCCAATCACTCGCAGATTCCATTCTTAGCTATAAAGAAAAAGACAGTATTGTAATTGGACTTTTTGGTGCATGGGGCTCTGGGAAAACCTCAATAAGCAACATGGCTCTGGAGCATATTGATTTAGTTTCAAAAAACAAAACTGTTGACGAGAAACCTATTATTATACGATTCAACCCTTGGAATTTTTCCGATCAAAACCAGCTTATTACTCAATTCTTTAGACAATTGTCAGCTGCTTTAAAGCGGCATGATTATGGTACGGATGCTAAGAACGTAGGAGAGAAGTTGAAAACATACGCTAAGTGCTTTGAGGTAGTAAAATTGATTCCGGTAATTAGTCCGTATGCCGAACTTGGCAAAAATGCTTTAGATGCAACAGCCAATGCTGCAACGACTTGGGCAGATCATAAAGAGAATGATTTAGACGAAATTCGGAAGGAATTGAACGATTTACTTGTCAAACAATCTCACAAAATTATTGTTGTTATTGATGATATTGATCGCCTCAATGATGTCGAAATCAGGCAGATTTTTCAACTAGTTAAATCATTGGGTGATTTTCCAAATACGATATACCTACTTGCGTTTGATAAGAGTGTCGTTATAAATGCATTGGAAAAGATGCAAAAAGGTCACGGTGCAGAATATTTAGAAAAAGTAGTTCAGATTCCTTTTGAAATTCCACTCATTTCTAAGCAAGAAGTAGAGCATTTACTATTTAGCCAACTTGGTGAATTAGTCAAGGACGTACCTGATAATAGATGGGATCAAACCTATTGGGGGAATGTATATCATAGTGGACTTAAGTATTTCTTTGGAAATATCAGAGACGTTACACGTTATATTAATTCATTACGATTCAGTTTTGAGATGGTAAAGGACGACGTGAATCCAATAGATTTTTTTGCTATTAATGCAATTCAGGTTTTCATTCCAGAGGTCTACTACGGAATAAGGGATAATAAAGATATTTTTTCTGGTACATTTGATCTCTATGGGGGAATTGATGTAACAAAGGATCAAGCCAAAAAACGCTGCGACGAGATAATTGACAGAGTAAATGAACCTTCTCCAGAAATCTTGAAGGATTTTTTGAAAAAGCTATTTCCCAAGCTTGAATCCATCTATGGAGACTCACACTATGGCAGCGATTGGTGGGGTAACTGGAGAAAGGACTGTCGAATATGCAGCCCTGATATTTTTGACATTTACTTTAGGCTCTCTCTTCCAAAGGGAGAAACTTCCCGAAGGGAAATCGAGACGATAGTGTCGCTGGGAAATAATGCTGATGCGTTTGCTGAAGCCCTTTTAGAACTGAAAGAAGATGGAAAAATCATAACGTTTCTTGAGCGATTAGAGGATTATACCAAAAGTGAGATTCCAGAAAAAGATATAGAACATATCATTACGGTTATGATGGATATAGGCGATTTGTTCCCAGAGGGCGATTCAGGGGTTTTCGGAGCATCTACACCAATGAGACTCCTTCGTCTATTCTATCAACTCAGTCATCGTTTCGATAGCAATGAAATAAGATTCAATATTTTCAAACGCGCTATGGAGAAGGCTACGAGAAGTTTGTATACGATTGTTGAGGAAGTAAGCGTGCAGGGTCAACAGCATGGGAAATATGGTGATGAGAGTCCATATCCCGAAGAGAAGCGAACTGTAAGTTCAGAGCAGCTTGAAGAGTTGGAAAAACTTGCTTGCGGTAAAATTGAAAGTTGGGCAGAAGATGGTCGATTGGCAAAGCATGAATATTTACTCCCCATTCTTTTCAGGTGGAAAGAATGGGGACAAGAAGATAAAGTCAATGTCTTCGTGAACAATGCGATCAATAACGATGATAGTTTAATTGACTTTATTACCAGTTTCTTAAGTGAGTCTGTAAGTTATGGCATTTATACGGATCGTGTTGCAGAAACGCATTGGCACATTGATCTCAAGAGTGTTGAAGAGTTTGTGGACTTAAAAGAAGTAGAACCACGAATAAGGGAGATATCCTTTTCTCCGGTTTTTGAACAGTTGAATGATCGAAAGAAACTCGCTATAAAAACGTTCTTAGACACTCTTGATAGAAAACTAAAGGACGGTTTTGATAATATGGCCGAAACAGCACATAACACGGTATAACTGCTGTGGCGCTTCGATTATACCATGACGTTATCCACAACCACGCCCCTAAAAAACACAATAAACACCCACACCAACCGAAACGATCCAAAATGCCCAGACACACCAGAAAACCCGAAAAGAAACCGATCGACCAATATCACTACAAGGAAGCCAGCCGCACCAACAACCTCCCGGCCGGGCTGGCAACTCTTGGGACTGACCGAGTGACCGACGCAGCCCGCCTAATCGTTCCTGACGTCACAAACGCACTTCTTTCGGAGATGGTCTCAAAGATCGTGAAACACTTCCATCCGGACAAGGTGATCCTCTTTGGCTCAAGAGCATGGGGAGAACCAACAAAAGAGAGCGATCTGGATATTCTGGTCGTGATGGACGTCGATGGCTCGCCCATCCGCAAAGCATCAGAGATTTCAAGGATTGCAAGACCCAGATTCCTACCCATGGATATCATTGTACGCACGCCCGATGAAATAGAACACAGGATCGGGATTGGAGATCCGTTCATCAAAAGGATTATGAACCGCGGGAAGGTGCTGTATGAATGAAGATAAATTCGTGAAGGTGACGCAATGACCAGAGCACAGATAGACCTGCCCAGAGAGAAGATCGCCGAGTTCTGCAAGAGAAACCACATCCAGAGGTTGTCACTATTCGGCTCCGTTCTGCGCGGGGATTTCAGGTCAGACAGTGATGTTGATCTGCTTGTCGAATTCGACCCGGATCACATACCCGGACTCATCCGGTTGGCTGGCATGGAGATTGAACTGACTGAAATCTTGGGGCGCAAAGCGGACATGCGAACAGCAGAAGATCTGAGCCGCTATTTCCGGCAGGATGTGCTAAACTCGGCGGAGGTGCAGTATGCAGAATGATGATCCCGTACGTCTGCGCCACATGTTGGATGCCGCCAGAGAAGCTGAGTTATTCGCTCAAAACAAAACCAGAAGCGACCTTGACACCGATCGAAAACTGGTGCTCGCCCTTGTCAAGGATATTGAAATCATATACGAGGCAGCCGCTAACATAACAGATAGATGTCAGGAGAATATGCCGCAAATCCCATGGTCGAATATTACTGGTATGAGAAATCGCCTTGTTCATGCTTATTTCGATATTAATCTTGATATTCTGTGGAAGACCGTGATCGAAGACCTTCCGCCTTTGGTCGATGAGCTTGAACAGATCGTTCCGCCGGAGAATAATCTTTGACTTTCTTCAAATCAGACATGCCCGCTACCCCCCGACCAGAACTCCTCGCCCCGGCAGGCAACAACGAATCTCTCATCGCCGCCGTTGAGAACGGCTGCGACGCCGTCTACCTCGGAGCAACTACGCTCTCCGCAAGAGCGTCTGCCGCCAACTTCGCACCCGACGAACTTGCAGACGCGATCGATTATGCGCATCTCCGGGGCGTTAAGGCGTACGTAGCGGTAAATACGCTCGTAAAGGATAGCGAGACCAACGATGCCGCGGATCTGCTGCGCCATCTCGACGAATCGGGCGCGGACGCCATGATCGTGCAGGACATTGGACTGCTCTCGATGGCACGGTCGCTTGCGCCCGATCTCCCGATCCATGCAAGCACCCAGATGACGGTGCACAACATCGAGGGAGTGCGGTTTCTGCAAGATATGGGCGTCAAGAGGGTCGTGCTTGCAAGGGAGATGACGCTTGACGAGATCAAGCATGTGAAGCAGAATACCGATCTCGAGATCGAGATATTCGTGCACGGTGCGCTCTGCATCTCGTATTCAGGACAGTGCCTCATGAGCAGCATGATCGGCGGACGGAGCGGGAATAGGGGGGTCTGCGCCCAGCCGTGCCGGAAACGGTACCGGTTACGAACCCTGCCCGGTGGGCGTGAGGTTAAGACTGACGGCGAGTACCTATTAAGTCCGAGAGACCTGAACACGAGCCGGATTCTTCCGGAACTGATCGAGGCGGGGATCGATTCGTTCAAGATCGAGGGGCGTCTCAAGCGACCCGAATACGTGGCTTGCGTGACCCGGATATACCGCGGCTTGATCGATAGATACATAAAAGACCCGCCCGGGTACTTCGTAACGGATGCTGAGTCCCGGTCTCTTGCGCAGGTCTTTAACAGGGGTTTTACGGCAGGATATCTCACCGGAAACCCACGCAGTGAACTGATGAGCCGCATGCGCCCGTACAATCGCGGAATCCCCATCGGAACAGTCATCGGATGCGAGCAGAATCGCCTGCGTATAAGACTCTCAGGCACGCTTCATATCGGGGATGGGGTCGGTATCACAGGTGCGGCAGGGGTGGGAGCTGAGGGCGAGGGTGCGAGTTCGGATGACGGCGGCTCTGGCACGATCGTCCGCCAGATGTATGCAGGCGGCAGACAGGTGGATCGCGCCGGCAGCGGCACAGTTGTCGATATACCTCTAACTTCATCAGACGCGCAGGTGCGTGCCGGAAATGTCATCTATAAGACGCTTGATAAGCCGCTTATGGATTCGCTCAGGAGCTCGTTCACATCACCCGCCCCCCTGCGAAGGATTCCTGTCACCATCGCCGCAGAAGCCGCGGTCGGCGCACCGCTCGGACTGCGGATCGAGGATAATGACAACAACGTGGCCACTGTACGCTCGGAGTACGTAATCGAGCGTGCGGTCAGCAGACCAACGACAGGGGAAGAGATCGTACGGCAGCTTGCAAAACTTGGGAACACTGTTTTCAAGGTGTCCGAATCCGATATCGATCTCCGGATCGAGGGCGGGGGCGACATATTTATCCCGGTCAGCCAGTTAAACCGCGTCAGGAACGATGCTGTATCGCGGCTTACTGATGCACGGATCGCTGGACGGCGACGCGGCGCCCGTGCCCGGCATCGGCACGACCGTCCCGCGGATTCCGCCGGGACCATGCGAACCACAGAGCCGCGGGCGCAGGCGGACACCCCCAAAAGATCATCGCCTACTGTGTTGCTCGCGGTCAGTGTGAGCAGCATGGACGGCGTGAGAAGCGCAGTCGCTGGCGGCGCAGACGTGATCTATCTGGGCGGCGAGAGATACCGGGGAGGAGATGATGCAGAAGCGTTCGACCTCGAGACTGCGACTAAGTATGCGCACCAGAGCGGACGCAGGATCTACCTGAACACGCCCCGGATCGCCAGTGACTCGCAGATGCGCGGTGTGGCAGATGCCATGTCCAAAGCCATGAGATTCGGCGCAGACGGCGTGCTGGTGTCCAATCACGGCGCATTCAGGCTCGCGGAAGAGATCGGGCTTGATATAATCGTGGACAGTCCGCTCAATGTCTTTAACCGGATGTCGCTTCGATTCTGGACGGAACATGGTGCAGGGCTGGTCACGCTATCGCCTGAACTTACGCTTGCAGAGATTCGCAAGATCGCAAAGTATGGTGCGGTCGAGTGCATCGTGCACGGGCGGCTCACGCTCATGGAATCAGAGCACTGCGTGGTTGGCGGGATACTTGGTGGCGCGGATTCTTGCACAGCGCCGTGTGATGATGGCGGGTTTGAACTGGTGGATGAGAAAGGGTACGCATTCCCGCTTCAGATGGATACGGACTGCAGGATGCATCTCTTAAATTCAAGCGAACTGTGTATGCTTGATCACATCCCTGCTATTGTCAGAGCCGGTGTTTCGAGCATCAGGATCGATGCGAGGGGTGTCGAGTGCGCCCGCGTCCGAGAGATCACGCGGTTATACCGGGCTGCGCTCGATGGATGCTCTGCGCGGGATAGCAAGATTCAAAGTACGTGTAAGGACATAACAGGGAAATACACAACAGGGCACTACAGGAGAGGAGTTTTATGAGAATATTTCTATCAGGATCGATACGCGGCGGACGGCAGATGCTGCCGGTGTACAGGCATATCTACGATTTTCTGGAGAGTGTGGGGTGCGATGTCGTGAGCTGGCACGTGGTTGACCTGGATTCGGATGAAGAAGAGGCAGATATGGACGAGCAGGAGATATACCTGCGTGACATCGGGCTTCTTGAAGAGAGCGACTGCATGGTTGCGGAGGTCACAGTTCCGTCAATCGGCGTCGGCTACGAGGTCTGCAGGGCGCTTGGACTTGGGCTGCCCGTCCTTTGCGTGCACAGCGCCGGGGCGAACGTCTCTGCGATGGTGCTTGGGAATCCGAACATGCAAGGGCGGGTCATGGAATACGCGAGTCTGGACGAACTCGAACAGATTCTCTACGAATTTGCCGGAGCGCTTGGCGGCAGTAACGATTAAATACTGTCACGCCCAATATAAAACCTGATAGATATGACAGGGGTCCTTGAATTATCGATTCTCGTGCTGGCAATAATCGCAGCGGTTATTTTATACAAGGTATTAAAAACAGCCAAGAGCATGGTGATAAACACCGTCATCGGTCTTGTCATACTGGTTCTGGCAAATTTTGCGCTTGGTCTCAAGATCGCTTATACATGGGTTGTGATCGCGATATGCGCCATCGGCGGAACAGTCGGTGCGCTTCTCGTAATCGTACTCCACTATCTGGGGCTTGCGTTCTGAGCAGACTCTGTACTTAAGTGCGGGTTTGGTGACTGTTAGTGGCACGTTTTGGCGTGGTGCCTCCTCAAGGTATTCTTTGCTTTCTCCAGCGTGATGTATCCGAAGCGGGGCATGAATTTTCTTGGGCTCCGGAGGCGTTTGCCTCTGTAGAGTCGCTGCACATGCGGCAATTCGTTCAAGAGAATTCTTGCACGTGATCGCGGCCACAGTTGTCGCATCTGTGTTGTCACAAAGATTTTATAGCGATACTTCGTACACCACCCTAATGCAACATGCTCCAGCCAACACTTGTGCGCGTTTGCGCGTCGTCGATATACAGCCATCGTCCGCACATCCGGTGAGGACCACTTTACCAAATGTGCCGACATGCACAATGACAATAACGCTTGATAAAATGGTCGGCATTCAACACCGTCCTGAAGGGTTGGCGCTTCGTGCCAATTCTGCATTGCTGGCAGAACGAAGGGATTTCTGCCGGCAGTTTCTTAAGTATCTTAATTAAGACAATACCGACATTTTCCGAAATCTTTATATGGTTCATAATCCATTTATAATGGGGCTGACGTCGTGAATAAAAAATTAACGATTGGGGTAATAGTTGCAGTTTCTCTCGTATTTATTATAGTATACTTTTTAAGTTCAACTGTTGTACCATACAAAAATGAAGAAAATGCTACCGATTATTCAAAATCTGAACATTGGTTATCTTTACCTGCTTCGGTTGACAAAGAAGTAGATGTTTTTTACCTTTATCCGACCGCATGGACAAGTACTGATCTTAACCCACAGATTTGTGATATCGACAATCCTTCCATGTTAGTACTGGCACCCCAAGCATTTGAACGACAGGCTACTGCTTTTGAAACCGTAGGTAATATTTACGCACCATACTACAGACAGTTGAACATTGAGGCAGTGTCGATGCCACATGCCGAAGAAGTAGCAATGCTAGGGGGCATACCAACATCAGATGCGATTTCGGCCTTCGACTACTATATCAAGCACTACAACAAAGGTCGTCCGTTTATTTTAGTCGGACATTCACAAGGAGCAAATGTACTGAGTAACCTATTGGCCGAATACGTGGAAGAAAATAAAATGGTGTATGAAAGAATGATTGCTGCATATGTTATCGGATATCCAGTTACGCCTGCCTATCTTAACAATAATACGCACCTGAAATTTGCCGAAGGTCCTGATGATACGGGAGTAATAATCTCGTATAACACCCAAGCTCCTGATGTTCTTCCAGGAACCAATCCAATCTTAATGGGCATGGTGGGTCTTGTCATAAATCCAATCACATGGACAAGGGACGAGACCGTGGCAACCACGGCTCAAGGCATTGGATCAATCATGCCGGATCCGGCGACATTACAATTTGTGCCAGTGCCGCAATACGCCGATGCCAAAGTCGACCAAATCAACGGCGTGTTGATCTGCAGTACTGCTGATGAAGAAGCCCTGCACCCAATCACTGTCGGATTAGGAAAGGGAATTTACCATACCTTTGATATTCCTTTTTACTACTACAACCTTCGGGCAAATGCCGAAAACAGAACTAAAAATTTCTTGCGCAAAAATAAAGAAAATGCTACCGATTATTCAAAATCTGAACATTGGTTATCATTGCCTGTTTCAGTTGATAAAGAAGTAGATATTTTTTACCTATATCCAACTGCATGGCAGAAAGTAAATGAGAATGAGCCAAATATTTGTGACATCGACAATCCTTCCATGTTAGTAGGGGCACCCCAAGCATTTGCACGACAGGCTACCGCTTTTGAAACTGTAGGTAATATTTACGCACCGTACTACCGACAATGGGGTATTCAAGAGCAGACTCCGTCGGAAGAACAAGCAGCAATAATAGTGGGAGGTATACCGACATTAGATGGAATTTCGGCTTTCGATTACTATATCCGGCACTACAACAAGGGTCGTCCATTTATTTTAGTTGGACATTCGCAAGGGGCAATTGTAATGGGTAACTTGTTGGCTGAATACATGAAAGAAAATCAAAAGGTATATGAAAGAATGGTTGCTGCATATGTTATCGGACATGCAATTACACCTGCCTATCTTGACAATAATACGCACCTGAAATTTGCCAAAGGTCCTGATGATACGGGAGTAATAATCTCGTATAACACCCAAGCTCCTGATGTTCTTCCAGGAACCAATCCCGCTTTACTTGGTATGGTGGGTATTGTTATAAATCCAATCACTTGGACAAGGGATGAGACTTTAGCAACCACTACTCAAGGTCTTGGATCAATCATGCCGAATTCAACATTACAATTTGTGCCGGTGCCACAATACGCCGATGCTAAAATTGACCAAACTAATGGCGTGTTAATCTGCAGTACTGCTGATGAAGAAGTCTTGTATTCAATTTCTTCTGGATTTGGAAAGGGAATTTACCATACCTATGATATTCCTTTTTACTATTACAACCTTCGGGCAAATGCTGCCAACAGAACTAAAAATTTCTTGAGCAAACAATCGACTAACAATTAAGATAATAAAAACGCAGAACATGGGTCATCTGGTCATACCCTCGCAGGATGACCATGTTCTTATGAGAAATTCAGAGGTACATTCAGAATAATTTATATTCATCAGACAGAACGATCAAAACAACATGCAGCCACTTTGGGTTATGAAGGGTTTGAAGTTAAATTCAGATTCATGCCTGTCGAGCCTTTAAATATAGAAAATGTGAGATGGGTAAATAATACAAAAGAAGATATTTTAAACAGGGAATCTTTTTTATTATTGAATTCATATTATCATTGTCAAAAATATTTAGAAAAATATAGCATCAAAGAAAATGCTACCTTCGGTGGTGAATTACTCCTAATAACCAAAAGCATGTGCAGCCCAATCGGCTTCAGTTTTGATACTATCAATACTACTGATTACTTTGAGATAATACGCCGATTTTACCCCTGCGTTTTCATATTAGGTGCTTCCCAAAGACCCTATACCTTTTCCGTGCCCCTTCCTATTGAAAATTACCAAAAAAAACCAATAGGCGATAGAAAACCCCATGCACCCCGTTGATGCCTCAGACTTTGGCAAAGCGGAGTCCGAGGTGGTGACTCGTCTCATTGCACGACCCCCCGCGCATCGGGTGCCTTGGACTTCCAGTCCAAGCGTGGCACGGCGGGGGATGGATTATAAAATTATCCAAAAATTAAGTTGTTGAGACAATAGGATGCTATTTTCATCTACTCCGATCAGATCAACCTTGTCCCTCTAAAATCGATCCTGCTCCTGCCAACGCTTCCAAACTCAGAGAGTGCCGACTCGATTGCGTCCCCGGCACCGCCGGTTACATCGACTGCAAAGACGGAATCGCCAAGCATCGCCTGCGATGCCATGCCGCCTGCAGCCTCGACCGCGTCCGCGGCATCAGAGACCGTATCGCTCATCAGTCCGGTTCCGGCTGCGAACCGCCTCGACTGGATCATGAAGTTCTCAACCGTCGGCATCTTCAAGAGTTCACGCAGCGACGCAATCCCAGCAGGATTGATCTGATCTGCGGCATTATTGTCGTTTAATATCTCTTTTGTAGGCATTTTATCAAATACTGCCCAGAATACATCCTTCGCATCCGTGCATATCCTGTCAAGTCGCGCAGAAGCTCCGGGTGTGCGCCTGATGACCACCCCCCCAAGCGACTGCGCCACCACGTCCCCGAGTCCGGTCCGGTTCTCGACCTCTGCGATGTGTGCGATCTCTGTCAGCTGGTTTGCGGTCAGGTCGAGGGATAGTGCATGATTGAGTGCGAATGCAACACCGAGTGCACCTGCACCGCTCGCTCCGAACCCGGCGCCGATCGGGATGTCAGATGTGATGCGAACCGAACACGGGTGTCGGGTCAGTCTTGTGACGACCGATCCGATAGTCGGGCATGGCGAACTGTCCGAACCATCAGAACCGCCGATCTCGACGCGGGTGGTGATGCCTGCTTCCAGTGTTATCCCGCAGCCGAGCGATCCTGCCAGCGCGGGGTTTTCATGCGGGCAGATCACGAAGAATCCTGTGATGTGCGCCGGTGCAAACGCGGCTCTGGGTCCGGGTGGTTGAGTCATGGTATGTGTTTTACACAAGCGGTAAAAGTCACCGGATTTAACCACAGAGGGCACGGAGAGCACAGAGTTTTTAAATCAATCCTCCGTGTCCCTCTGTGTTCTTCGCGGTCAAATTCCCTGTTTGGTTCCGATATGTCCGGGGTCAGTTCACCCCAGATTTCTGATGATTGCGTCGGTCATAGCGCTCATGCTCGCACTTCCGCCAAGATCGTACGTGGTTATGCCCCCCGCAATCGTCTGCTCGGTTGCACGGATGATTGCGTCCGCCCCATCAGCCGCGCCGAGATACCGAAGCATCCATGCGCCGGCAAGGATCGTTGCGCACGGATCCACCTTGTCCAGTCCTTTGTACTTCGGAGCAGAGCCGTGTGCCGGCTCAAACATCGCGTAATCGTCGCCTATGTTTGCCGAATATACCAGACCGATGCTCCCGATCAGCCCTGCGCACTGCTCGCTTATGATATCCATAAAGAGGTTTGTAGAGACGAGCACCTTGTGATTGAAGAGTTGCGGATTCTTCACGAGTTGCTGCGCCATGTTATCGACGTGGTACTCCCAGAGTTCCACATCAGGATACTCTGTTGCAGTGGCGCGCAAGGTGTCCATGAATGCGCCGCAGGTCATCCGTAAGATGTTACTCTTGTGGATTCCGACAACGGTATCCCAGCCCCGCCTCATAGCTTCCTCAAAAGCGTACCTCGATATATTCTCACATGCGCGTCGCGTGATTCTCCGGATCGCAATGAATGTGTCCTCTGTTATCTCTACCTCTTTTCCGAAATACATGCCTTCCGTTGCTTCCCTGACCGCGACGAAATCGACGTCACCAAGCGGCGCAGGCGCTCCTTTAAAGGTCTTTATCGGGCGCACGTTCGCATATAGATCGAATCGCTGGCGGATGCTTACGGCAACGCTCCTTGGCGCACCAACAACTCCGGGCGTCGTGGTCGGTCCCTTGAAACATGCATCGGTCTCCTGTAGTGTATCCCATGTCTCATCCGGGATTAATGAATCTCCGCCGTGTTCCTTCCACCATTCCTCTCCTGCCTCGCACGGTACGAACTCGATGTCAGGACTCACCGCATCAATGACCCTCATCATGGAGTCCACAAGTTCCGGTCCTGTGCCATCGCCTCGAATGACTGCTGCTTTCTTCATAGTATCTATTATCAGAAGTTATATATCAGATAAATGTGTTGTGTCAGTTGGAGGTTTTTATCATGAGCGAAACACTCAGAAAGTTGGGACTCATCGGGATCGGCGTGCTTGCGATCACCGAGGAGATGATCAGGCAGACCGTGGACGAACTCATCGAGAAAGGAGAGATGAATCGAGAAGAAGGGAAATCCCTTGTCCATGAACTCCTGACAGAGAAGAAGAAGCAGATGCAGGAATTCGGAGATACGATCTCAAATTGTGTGCAGAACTCGATCGATCGGTCAAAGATCGCAACGAAGGACGATGTCGCACGCATGGAAGATAAGATCACAGAACTCGAAAAGACTGTTCGGGAACTTGCAGGTACGTGAGGTGAATAGTTTATGGATATCGAGGAAGTCGCAAATAAAGTGACGCTTAAGGACCTGCGCCCGATTGCAAAGGAGCACGGCATCCGGACGAGTTGTGTGAAGAAGATCGATATCGTGAGGCAGTTGCCGGAGGAAGTTCTGGAGGAACTCGCAAGGAAGTAAAGGGATTTGAGGGGTTGACATCCCTGCAGGGTAAAGGGGTTTATGCGGCTGGGTTGTTATGGCAAGTCATCCCGGGGATGATTTGTGGGGTCAAGCGTATTCCCATGAACAAATCCCGTACTATTCTGCGAACGATGCGCATCGCTGGCTGATGCCGCGCCTGCCGCGGGCGCTGTGCGACTGTGGATAAGCAGCTTACCAGAAAAATTTATGAGAAGCCCACCATTCATTCATATAGGTTCATGTTTAAATGAGCATAAAACCGTTTTATGCTTCAACAGAGAGGTAATCATATGACAAAAACACTTAACGTGGCATCTGATATCCGTGCATTTCAGTCTGGAGGACATGTAGACTTGCATACACGCCATGTTGCCACAATCGGAACAGCAGAGAAAGAGATTCCCAACCATGCGTTTAAACAGATTCTAAAACGGGCTATGGATTTGGGCATATCCGACCTCGCTATGCAGCATGATCACTACCTCTATGGAACAGATAAGCGGTAAAAATGGCTATTTTCATTGACACGGGTTACATTCTGGCATTGATAAACACATCTGATGAGTATCAGAACGTGCCAGCGCCATCGCATCAGAGATTGTGGGTCGGTTCGTGATAACCGAAGCTGTACTCACAGAGATTGGTAATACGCTTTCCAGATTGCGCTGGCGACCTGCCGCTGTAGCTACCATTGAAGACCTGCGGAGCGATCCTGATATCGAGGTGGTATCGATCAGTCCGGAATTGTTTGACCGCGCAGTAAAACTCTATTCCTCCCGCATGGATAAAGAGTGGGGGATGACCGATTGCATCTCTTTTACCGTCATGCAGGATATGGGGGTTATCGACGCACTCACCACCGATGACCATTTTCGACAGGCTGGATTCAGGGCATTGCTGATCGAATAAACCGGTGAAATCTGCGATTGGTGCTGACATGAGCAGGATTGTAAGTTGAGAGGAGTTTATGCGACGGGTTGTTATGGCAGTCATCCCGGGGATGATTGGTGGGGTCAGGCGTATTCCCATGAACAAGTCCCGTACTATTCTGCAAACGATAGTCGTGCCGATCAGTGTCGATTGTTCCCACTTGTAAAGATCGGGGCGAACAGGATATTACCGATCAATCATACTCTCGCCACGTTCTCCCGCACTTCGTGCACCTGAAAAATCTAGTCTCGCTCTCGTCTGCGGACCGCAAT
>JAUWGA010000115.1 GCA_030606635.1 Methanosarcinales archaeon | reverse complement strand
GATGATTAAGGAACCGGGAGGTGATGCGGATGCTTAAGATAGCGTGGGGGATCACCGGATGCGGCGATCAGATCGAAGAGACTTTTGGAATCATGAATGACCTCTCGGAGCGTTATGATCTGGATATCAAGGTGTATCTCTCCAAAAACGGCGAACTTGTGATGAAGTGGTACAATCTCTGGAAGGACTTAAAAGAGCTATTCCCGAAAGTGAGTGTCGAACACGGCGCAAACTCGCCGTTTATTGCGGGGCAGCTTCAGATGGGGAAGTTCGATCTCTTTCTGGTCTGTCCGATGAGTGCGAACACCGCGGCAAAGATTGCGCACGGGATTGCGGACTCGCTGCTGACAAACAGCGTGTCGCAGGCAGCAAAGGCGAGAATACCGATCTACATCTACCCTGCGGACCAGGATGAGGGTTCTGTTACGACGATACTGCCGGATGGGAAAGAGATGACACTATACATGCGGGACGTGGATATCGAGAACGCTGACCGGCTGAAACGGATGCAGGAGATCACGGTTCTTGAGAGCATAAAGGAGATCGAGGGTGTTGTGAGGCGGCACATCGAGGGGATGTGATGTGTCCCATTTCTACAGATCATGCGACCCTCTCTGTACACACTGCAAATATAAGAGATATGGCTACGCCGAAGAGGTTTTCGGGCTATGAGAACTTGTAGTTATTCATGGCAGCAAACCCTTACTCACTGCTTCCACCCATCAACTCCGCATACACCGCTTCAACCGCACCAAGCATCTCACTCTGAGTGACACCAAGCATTCCTGCCGCGTACATCGCACCGCCTGCGCCAACCCCTTCTTTGACCTCACCTGCCTCGTATTTACGCAATCCCGCCATACGCGAACCAGCAAATCCGGGATCGGCGACATGGATTGGGCATCCGAGATCACGGATCACCGCATCAAAGTCGATCGAAGGATCCTGAGACACGTACTTCGTAGTCGCAATCGAGATTCCGCGGGTATCGATGCCGAGATGCACAAGTATCATAAATACAGCGATCATCTGGGTGCCGCCTGCAAGAACGATGCTCGTGTCAGACGACGCCATGCCGCGGATCAGCCCTGCAACAGCAGGCATCATCGGATCGCCGATGGCTGCGATGGCACGCAGCGGATCAGCACGCGCCTCATCTGTGGTGAGCCCTGATGCATCGATGCCCTGCCGCACAACTGCACGTTTGATATCGAGGGGATTTTCCATGTAACTGCTGCTGACGCCGTAATCGTACCCGAGTGCCGTGAGTATGCCAAGAGCGGTGGTCGTGCCGCCGGGAATGCTCTCGCCTATGATCGTGAAGTCTGATAGTTTCCCGAGTTGCATGCCGATCTGTGTGGCACCCTCATAGATCGCGTTCGCACGTGGTACAGCGCCCCCGTACCTGATATCACGCCCGGGCTCTGCGCCAAGATCGATTGCCGGAACATCAGGCACGATCCGAAGTCCTGCGTTTACGAAGAGGTATGGGATGCCTGTCAGTTGCAGCGCAGCACGAGTCATGACAGCAGGTGTTGGCGCACCGTCCGGTTTCATCGGCAGTTCCGGAACGCTACGGGTGCTGCCATATACCACGATCTCGGCATCGCCTGCCGGCGTGTAATCATTCAGTTCAGTGGTTGCGCCCGCAGCCGAGATATTCGGGATCCGGCACGTATCGGTGTTCGAGAGTACGCAGAGAAAAAGAGGATTGGACCGACAGTCTTCCGGGGTTTCGGTCGACGTGATCCAATTGCTTGACATTGTGTCTGGTCGCAAAACCGCAAGAGGACGTCTCTGCGGCATGTTTACAATGGTTATGTGCTGGATACTGCCATAACGCTGACTGAGGTGGGGTGCTTGGTGATACGACCCATCTCAGCCCCGACTAAGTTTTTCACGCCTTTTTCGGCAGCGATATCCAGTATCCGCTGAGTGATCACACCATCGAAGACCACGCTCTCGATGTTATCGGTGCAATCTTTCAGCGAATCCGCCAGATCCCGCACCGGCACCTCCTTGATGACGTTGGTGTCGCTGTCGAGCAGCCGTGCACCCATGGTAGCGGAAAGTTCCTTTACATGTGTCGCGAATTCGGAACCGTTATCTTGTGTCTCGACCTTAGGGGGTTTCGAAACGGCTTTCTTGCGTATCTTCGTACCGCGATCGTGTATCTTCCTCTTTGGTTCGGCTTCCTGCGCATAACTGATGACCGCCTGCTCGACCGGCTCCTTCTGGCGCAGTGCTGTCACGATCTCCTTCTGGACGAGTTCCTCAACACCCTTGCCATCCGGAGCGCGCGCCACAAAATCGATGTCCGCCATCTGGAGCAATTCCTTGATGATCAGTTCTCCGCCGCGATCTCCGTCTGTGAACGCTGTGACAGTCTTCTCCTTGCAAAGCGGGATGATCGAATCCGGAATGCTCGTCCCGCCGACAGCGACTGCATTCTTGATCCCGTATCTCAGCAGGGTGAGCACATCTGCCCGCCCCTCGACAAGGATGATTGTATCGGAGTCCGTTACATGCGGACCTGCCGGAAGATTATCTTTACCATAAGTCGTGATCTCCTCAATCCGCACCGATTTCTTGACCTCATCAGCAATCTCCTGGCTTTCAGGGACTGTCTGGTTAAACATCTCTGTCAGGACGTACTTCGCCCTGTCGATGATGTGCCTTCTCTTTGCAGCGCGCACATCTATCATCTTCTCAAGCAAAATGTGTGCAGTGCACGGACCTACACGGTCGATGGTCTCGAGCGATGCTGCCAGAATCGCAGTCTCGACGCGATCGAGGCTTGACGGGATAGTGATCGTTCCACTTGACTTGCCGCCTTTGGAACCGATAGCCACATCGATCCTACCGATCCGCCCGGTCTTCTGGAGATCGCGCAGGTCAAGATCGCTGCCCAGCAACCCCTCGGTCTGTCCGAAGATCGCTCCGACTACATCAGGTCGTTCGATGAGCCCGTCTGTTGATATTGTAGCTTGAATGACGTATTTCGTTGTATCAGAATCTTGCATATAATTCACCTCTATAGAAATAGTCTCAGGATTAACCCACACACATCAATGCGTTCGTGAAGTAACGTGCCCTATTACGTGTTACGGTTTATTACATCTTTCTGTGGTCTGTGTGAACATGATTGATGACTGAGCCCCAATGATCCTCGAACCGCGTCGGGTTCTGCCTTGAAAATCTTTGAGATCTCGTGATTGTGATAACCGTTGACTATTTTATCGGTTACATGCAAGTTTGTCGGTGACGATATAATAAGGTTGTGGTTTCCAATATTATCCAACATATTTTATAATGTACTGTCGCAGTTTCAAGATATACCGATTAAGCCCCTGCACGTCTTTTATATCCTTCTGCACCAGTTTTTTCAGTCGGGAACGCAGGTCTGTGTCGATCACCACATCATGGGACTGTAGATATCTGACGATCTGCGCCGACAGTTGGTTGCCCCTGCGATCCCAGTCCGTAAGCACAATCACGGAATCGTAGTTGCTCGCAAGCGAATCCGTGAAATGCAGCAGGGACCGTCCGCCTGGCGACTCGATCGCGCCGCATATCCCGAGATTGCGCAGTGCCGACTCGTCGTTTCTCCCTTCCACCACAATCACTGCGCCACGCTCAGACATCTCCAGAAGATCCTGCAGCACGCGCTCGATCAGCTTGTAGCGGCGAACCGCATCCTTAGTTCTCGCGGTCATGCTCAAAAAATGACGATAGTGTCCGGATCACGTCCCCTCTGGCGACACCGATCAGTTCAATCGACTTCCTTGTGCTCGCCTGACCATTCAGCCGGATCTGTGCGGGACTTATCCCGAATAACCTTGATAACTCCCTGATTAACTGTTTGTTTGCCTTACCATCTATGGCTTTTGCAGACACTTTCGCACGGATACGGTTTCGCGACTCATCGTATCCGCTCGGGACTTCGGTGCTTCCGGATCCGGGTATGACCTTTAAATCGATCATCACCCCGTTTCCGGTATCTTTTATGGCGTCTTCGTAAGACATGGAGCTTGTTTTTGTGGTTGTAGCCCGGACGCACTAACTCCGTGAGATCATCCACTGGATTTTTCCGTTGTCATCACAGTACCCTCGTGCCGGGCAATATCACCTGTTCCGCACCGGGGTTGGCTTGGCAGTCATCGATAGGTTTACCAGTAACTCCTGCAAGGACCTATTCAGTGCGGTTATGTGCCCCGTTCTTATGCTCCGGTGATCATCGATTCACACCAGTCCTCGAAGAAGGGACATTGACAGGATGGGCATCATGGTATATATCGGTTGCTGTGAAAGGAGGGATGATGCCAGTGTATGTAGCAGATTCGTCGGTATTCATCCTCGGAATGCCACTTTCCACCCGGCTGCAGAACCGGATCATCACCACGCCCGAGGTCGTTTCCGAACTTGTGGACATAAAATCAAAAACGGTGTTCGAGGCAGCGCTTGAGTCTGGCGTGGAGGTCGAGCCGCCACTCGCCGATCTCATCACAGAGGTCAGGTCTCGTGCAAGCAGAACAGGCGACATCGAGCGGCTATCTGATACCGATATCGGTATCCTTGCAAAAGCCCTCGAACATGGCGGCATCCTCTGCACCGACGATTATGCGATCCAGAATGTAGCAGAGAGTCTCGGGATCAAAACAGAACCGATCCTGCAGGATGGGATCAAAGAGACGTTCGAATGGGGAAGACGGTGCAAGGGCTGCGGCAGGCGGTTCGAAAGTGATGTTAGGATCTGTCCGGTATGCGGAAGCGAAACAAAGGGCTACAAAAAGAGCAGAAAGGTTTTAAGATGACTACAATCGGTATCGATATCGGAGGCGCAAACACAAAGGTTGCATCGGCAGATGGGAGCATCGCAGAGATACATTACCTCCCGATGTGGAAGGATGCAGCACTCCCGGACCTCTTAGCAGGTATTGCGGATCGGCTGATGCCAGATAAGGTCGGGGTCGTGATGACCGGCGAACTTGCTGACTGCTTCGAAAATAAGGGGCAGGGAATCGCATTCATCTCTGATGCAGCCCTGCGCGCATTTCCAAAGAGCGAGATATATTATCTTAATAATAAATGTGAATTCACTGGTGGCTATGATCCAAGTCTTGCCGCGGCGAACTGGGCAGCGTCGGCAGGTCTCCTTGCGCGGGACACGAGTTGCGTCTTTGTGGACGTCGGCAGCACAACAACAGACATAATCCCGATCGCGGGAGGTGCTGCACGTGCTGGCGGCACGGATTTCGAGCGGCTAAAGCGCGGCGAACTCCTGTATTCTGGCGTGCTCCGGACAAATCTCGCAGCACTTCTCGACCGGGTCGACATCGACGGCGCCGGGTGCGAGATATCGTCAGAACTCTTCGCGATAACAGCAGATGCGTATCTCGTGCTCGGAAGGATTAGAGAAGCGGATTACACCTGCGAAACGCCGGACCATGCAGGAACAACGGTCTCGGATTCGATCAGGCGGCTTGCACGCATCGTCTGCGCAGATCCTGACGAGATTGGGAGTTCTGGCGTGCATGCCATCGCAGAGCAGGTGCAGGAGACACAGGTTCAGAATCTTTCGGACGCGATCG
>JAUWGA010000136.1 GCA_030606635.1 Methanosarcinales archaeon | reverse complement strand
TCGCAGAGCAAAACTTTAATCAGATACCACTCAAACGCTCTCGCTATAAAATTGGATTGCACAGGACTCGTGCAGACCCAACCCGTAAACATGAACGCATCGGATAGCAACCCCACCATCGCAAGCAATGGGTACAGACGCCATCGGTGGTATGCTTGCGAGAGCTGGACATAAGGTTTGATAGCCAGAGAGCATCACATCGGCAAAAGACATAAAACGTGCGACACCTATTTCTCTGAAATGTTTCTCAAATTCAAAAGCGAAGTCGAGTCCGTGCTAAAAAAGGCACTCGACGCGTCCGGTTACCAGATTGATGACCTCCACATCGAGGAATCCGCACACGCCGATCTTGCATCGTCGCTTTCGTTCAGATTGGCACCTGCATACCGGCAAAGTCCGGCAGCCATCGCGGGTGCCATCGCTGATGCGATCACGATCCCGAAAGACTCGTTGGTCGGAGACGTGCAGGCAGTGGGTGCGTATATCAATTTTTTCGTCAGCAGAAAGTTCATAGACGATACGGTGCACGAGATCTTTCTGAAGAAAGAACGCTACGGCACCGGCAGCGGGAAAGGAAAAGTGATCATCGAACACACCTCCGCAAACCCAAACGGTCCGTTGCATGTCGGACACATCAGGAATTCGGTCATTGGTGACACTCTCGCAAGGATTTTGAAGACGGCGGGATATGATGTGGAAATCCAGTACTATGTCAATGATATGGGCAGGCAGGTCGCAATCGTTGCGTGGGCGATGGACCGTTTTGAATTTGACGATCAAAAGAAGGCGGATCATGCTATTGCGGATGTGTACATCCGTGCAAACCGGGAACTCGGGGAGGATCCCGATCTGGTATGCCAGATCGATGAAATGATGCAGGGAATCGAACGTGGTGACGCAGAGATGATCGAGCGGTTCGGCAGTGCCACTGAACTTGCGGTCTCAGGGATCACATCCACGCTCGAGCGGATGAACGTCCATCATGACCGATTTGTGCACGAGTCTGTGTTTGTGAAAGGCGGCGAGGTATCCGACATTGTAGGAGAACTTAAGAAGATGGGACTTACCGAGATCGACGATGGCGCTCTCGTGGTCCCGATGCCGACATTCGACAAGGATCTTGTGATCCTGCGAAGCGATCAGACCTCGGTCTATGTGACCCGTGATCTTGCATATCACCGGTGGAAGGCGGAACAGTGCGACCGCATGATCGATGTTCTTGGCGCTGATCACAAACTCATCTCCAGCCAGTTGTGCTACGTTCTAAGAGCGTATGGGGTAAAAGAGCCAGAGATCGTCATTTTCGAGTTCGTATCCCTTCCCGAGGGGTCGATGAGCACCCGCGCAGGCAAATTCATCTCCGCAGACGAACTGCTCGACGAGGTCGAGAAGCAGGCGCTAACAGAGGTCACAAAGCGCAGACCCGATGCAGAAGAGGATTTCAGGAACCATGTCGCAAAAGAGGTCGGCATCGGCGCTGTCAGGTACGATATCGTGAAGGTCACACCAGAGAAGGCGACGACCTTTGACTGGGAGAGTGCGCTTGACTTCGACAAACTCGGAGCGCCGTTTATACAGTACTCCCACGCAAGGGCATGCAGTATCCTTAAAAAAGTGCAGCACATCCCTGAATCGATCGATCCTGCCAGGCTTAGCGAGGATGCCGAGATCTCGTTTGTGAAAGATCTTGCCAGATTCTCTTATGTGATCGACCTTGCGTCAAGGGAGTTAAAACCGCACATCGTGGCGATCTATGCACGGGAACTTGCTGAGGAGTTTAACCAGTTCTACAGGCTGTCACCGGTCTTAAGCGCGCCAGATGATGTGCGTGATGCCCGCATCGGGCTTGTCGAGTGCGCACGGATCGTGCTTGCAAGTACGCTTGGTGTGCTCGGGATCGCTTGCCCAGAATCGATGTGATTCCTGGCAAGCGATTGAGGGTTGTCATGGCGTTATGATGGTTGGTTACATTGGTTGACTGGTCGAATATGCGGTAGTGTCGTCTGGTTGCCTGCTATCCTCGGGGTTCTCACCGCAGAGGGCGCGGAGAACGCAGAGTCCCCCCCTCTCCGCACCCCCTGCATGTTCTGCGGTTAAATTCCATGCTTTAGCCCCGTTATTTTAACCACGCGGTATTGAGCGTGTATATCTAATCGTTCTTCGTCGACGAAACGTTTATGTCCGATCAGATAATCATCATGGTAAAATCAAACAGATATGTTCTAAAACAAATAAATTAGACTGAAGACGGCACAAGAACAGGTATCTAACGGATGTGAAAATATGAATACAAAAACTATATTAATGCTTACAATAGTTATGATTACGCTCACAGGAACCGCGATAGCATCCGACTGGCAGCAGTTTCAGAAGAATGAGACGAATAATGGATTAACAGACAGTCCTGCACCGACAGAATACCCGGAACTCGCATGGAGCAGATTTACACATACGAGCGAGTGTGGAAATGGAATCGATGTGACACCGATCATCGCAGGAGATAAGATATACGTCTTCGCGGCAAACGGCTCTATCTGGGCGTTTAACAAGACGAACGGCGATTTGATATGGGAGAACGAGACGACCGGAGGAACTCTCCAGACATCAACACCTGCTTACGGCGATGGAAAGATATTTGTCGCAGCAAAGAGCGGCGATCTCTTCGCATTCGATGCAGAAACAGGAGAAGAACTGTGGAACGTCCATGTAATAGATAGGAACTTCGAGTGCCCGATAACATACTTCGATCACAGGATATACCTCGGAGAGGGTCTCACTGGAGGCGTAACGACAAAATATTATTACTGCTATTCCGATGCCGGAACAGAGATATGGAGCCACGCAATCAGTAATACCGCGGGCTTCCTGTGGTGCGGTGCATCCGTTGTGGGCGATTACATCGTCTTTGCAACCCATGAAGGAGAACTGATAAGCGTTTACAGAGACGACGGCATGCTTGCAGATAAAATTGATCTAACATCAGATTTATCGTTTTCGAAGTCTGATCTTGGAATGGTTCGTGCATCGGTAGCGTATCACGATGGCTACGTGTACACCACATCAGAACAGGGGCAGTCGATCGGATACATATGGAAGGTCGGATTCGACGATAGCAGTGGAACATTCAACGACTGTGGGTGGAGCACGGCAAACGGGTTTTCCACATCAACACCCGTTATCTACGATGGACGGGTCTATGTCGGTCAGGGTGAGCATGGATGTTCAGGAAACCTCACATGCCTCGACGATTCCACTGGAGCCATATTATGGTCGTATCCTGTTGACGCTGGCGTGAAATCATCTCCTGCGGTATCAGTGCAGGGCGAAAATCCCTACATCTATTTCACAGGGGCAAAGAATGACGGTTTGTTATATTGCCTCAAAGGAGATGGGACGCTCGCATGGAAGTACAATCCGCCTGACGACGGATATATCCTGCAAGGAGGAGCGATATCAGATGGGAACGTGTACTTCGGGACCGGTGCCGGATACCTCTACTGTATCGCCGGCATGGAGACGCCACCGCCGCTCACCGCATTCTTCACTGCAGAACCCCGATCTGGAACAGCTCCACTCAACGTGGCATTCACCGGTGAATCCAGCGGATATGACGTCACCGACTGGGAATGGGACTTTGGCGATGGGGATAACTCAACCGAGCAGAACCCAAGCCACATATATGCAGAGGGGACCTACAGTGTGAGCTTCACTGTAACCAACGCTACTGGCAGCGATACATGCAACCGTGCTAATCACATCACAGTCTCAGCATCTTCTGCACCGGTTGCCAATTTCGGAGCAAGTATCACATCAGGATATGAGCCCCTCATAGTTTCGTTTGAGGATTTATCACTGAACAATCCTGATTCATGGGACTGGGACTTTGGCGATGGTGGAGTCTCAACCAGACAGAACCCGAAACACGCATATATCACACCTGGAACCTACAACGTCTCGTTAACCGTCGCCAACACTGATGGCAGTGATACAAAGACCGCAGCCAATTACATCACATGCATCGAATGGGTGGTGCCGGGTTGGGTAACCGGAGATGGCTGGGAGCAGTTCCATAACGATGCCCGCCATACCGGCTTTTCGAGCTCTACCGTCCCTGACACGAATAACATTCTGTGGGTAAGTGACGACATCGGTGCGGTATCGAGTTCGTCGCCTGTGGTCACCGGAGGCAGGCTCTTTGTCAACTGTGGTGACACTGTGGTATCACTGGATGAATCCACAGGAGCGTATCTGTCCGCGCACGGAGAAGGCAGCAGCGCGTATGGTTCGTGGGCATCTCCCTGTTACCACGATGGAAACGTATGGTGCGGGCTTAATGAATATCCCGAAGATGCACCGTACAGTTCAGTAAACGGCGGGACGATGGTAGCGGATTGGAAGGTCTACGTCGGCAACTGGGACGGCGGTCAGTACTTCTGCTTAGATGTTGCAGACGGAGAGGAACTCTGGAACTTTACGGTGGAAGGCGCAGATCCGGGGGCCATCGGCGGGGGATGTGCGCAGGGAACGCCTGCATACTCGGATGGAAAGGTCTACCTCACGAGCTGGCTATATGGTGCTGATGCCGGGAATGTATACTGTCTCGATGCCGATACCGGCGCACTGGTATGGCACCATAATAACATCCCTGATCAGTGCTGCGGCTCTCCGGCAGTCTCAGACGGCATCGTCTACGTCACGACCTACAACTTCTATGACGACGGAGAGATTCTGGCACTGGATACGAACGATGGTTCGATTCTATGGCAACAGACGATCGAGCGTTCGGATGGAACGCCTGCGCTTGCGTATGGAAACGTGTACGTCTGCGGAGGGTGCTATGAGGTTAGTGATCTTGTGACCTACTGCTTTAATGCGACAACCGGGGATCTGGTATGGAACACAACCGCAAGCGAGGACGGGATCGGTGGATGGGCGGTCTCGGTTGCGGTTGCGGATGGCATGGTCTTTGTAGGAAATTCCAGCTGGTACTCGGGATGTGCAGGAACGTGCGCACTCGATTCCGCAAC
>JAUWGA010000177.1 GCA_030606635.1 Methanosarcinales archaeon | reverse complement strand
AGTCTCCGTGCGATCCATACCTTCTCATCAGGCGTTAGCGACACGCCAGGGGTCTGCTCGCCGTCGCGCAGTGTGGTATCCAGGAATCTGATGGTGCCGGTTGTGTCTGTAATGCGAATCCCTCTTGTTCGGTCTGTATGTATATGGCGATTCTTTTGCGGAATCGACTTAAGAATATCGATTGCGATATGATATATCAATGACCCGCATCATCGTAATCTCAGATATGCACGACCATAAACTGCCAGATGCCTTAATCCCGCTGCTCCGGAGCGCAGACTTGATCGTACATGCAGGGGATTTCACAACGGTTGCATGCTACGAATATCTGTTGAGCCTCAACGAGATCGTAGCAGTTCATGGCAATTCGGACTGCGCAGAACTCAAAAGGCGTCTGCCGGAGCGAACCGTATTTGGTGTGGAAGAGGTCAGGATCGGGGTGGTTCATGAGGGGCAGTTATCTCGAAACGGATCGTGTGGGCTCTGGTATCTTGCAAAGGAACTTGATTGCGATGTCCTGATCGTCGGGCACATGCACACCCCGTTTATCGAGCAGGCAGCTGTCTTGATTATGTGTCCTGGAAGCCCGACCGTGCCGAGACTTGCGGACAAAAGCGTCATAGAACTGACAATCGAGGGGGACCGGGTTCGCGGGCAGGTGATCTCGCTCGGGGCTGGCGCGTGTTTTGCGGGGGTGCAGAAGTAGGGAGTTTCTCACGGCTGGACGAGAACAAAACCGCCCCCTTGAATATCCAAGCTCTGCCGCCTCGCGAGAGTCCCCTGTCTACATAACACCACAGATCGAGAAAGTTTTATCAATCATCGTTTTAAAAATGCAGGAGAGGACTATGCAGGACACACTTCCAAAGGAATATGACCACCAGGCAGTGGAAGAGAAATGGCGGTCGAAGACCTATGACGATATATACCGTTTCGACTGGGAATCCGAGAAACCGCAGTACATCATCGATACGCCGCCTCCGTATCCCACAGGTAATCTTCACATCGGAAATTCACTAAACTGGTGTTACATCGATTTTGTGGCAAGATACAAGAGGATGCGAGGCTATAATGTGATGTTCCCTCAAGGGTGGGACTGCCATGGCTTGCCGACCGAGGTCAAGGTGGAGGAGACGCACGGGATCACAAGGCACCAGATCCCCAGATCCGAGTTCCGAGACCTTTGCAGGGAGCTAACCTCAAAAAACATAAAAAAAATGAAGGATACCATGAACCGGCTCGGTTTTTCCATCGACTGGGATTGCGAGTACGTGACGATGGATCCGAGATATTACAGCATGACCCAGAAGTCGTTCGTGCGGATGTATGCGGACGAGCGGATATACCAGCGCGAGGGTCCTGTGAACTGGTGTCCAAGATGCGGGACAGCGATCGCATTCGCAGAGGTCGAGTACGAGGACCGCAAGACCCGCTTAAACTATCTTTACTTTGGGGTTGGGGAGAGGGCGCAGGCGATAGAGATTGCGACCACCAGACCCGAGTTACTGCCGGCGTGCGTTGCGGTTGCCGTGCATCCGGATGACGAGCGGTTCGGGGGATTCATCGGAGGCACGGTCAGCGTGCCGCTCTTCGGTTATGAGGTCCCTGTGATCGCTGATGCGGAGGTCGATCCGGAATTCGGGACCGGTGTCGTCATGATCTGCACCTTTGGGGATAAGCAGGATGTCAGGTGGTGGATCGAGCACGAGCTTCCGCTCCGGATGGCGATCGACCGCGACGGAAAGATGACCCGTGTTGCAGGCAAGTACGAGGGAATGAGTCTTGGCGACTGCCGGGACGCGATCGTAGCGGATCTCGAGTCAGCCGGGCTGCTATACAAACAGGAGCCTCTTGATCAGAGCGTCGGAGCATGCTGGCGGTGCGGAACACCTATCGAGATACTCTCAGAGAAGCAGTGGTATGTCCGGGTCGATCAGGACGCGATCCTGCGCACCGCTGACGAGATCGAGTGGGTGCCATCGCACATGAAAATACGGCTCGAGAACTGGACAAAGAGCATGGAATGGGACTGGTGCATATCACGGCAGCGGCTCTTTGCAACCCCGATTCCGGTCTGGTACTGCAAAGAGTGTGGGAAGACGATTGTGGCGAAAGAAGAGTGGCTGCCACTCGATCCGACCGAATCAAACCCCCTTGAGCCGTGCGAGTGCGGTTCAGAGGAGTTCGTATCTGAGGCGGACGTGCTCGATACGTGGATGGACTCGTCGCTTTCAGCGATGGCGGTCTCGGGATGGGTCTTTGGGAAGGAACCGAGGGTGCCTGCGCAACTTAGACCACAGGGGCACGACATCATCCGTACGTGGGCGTTTTACACGATCCTTCGGACGCAGGCGCTCACTGGAAAGCGTCCATGGGACAGCATCCTGATAAATGGGATGGTCTCCGGGGAAGACGGGCACAAGATGAGCAAATCCCTAAATAACATCATTGCGCCCGAGGAAGTGACCGAACAGTACGGTGCGGACGCATTCAGGCAGTGGGCAGCGATCGGAGGCTCCACAGGGTCTGATATCATGTTCCGGTGGAAGGATGTCGTTGCGGCATCCCGCTTCCAGCAGAAGATGTGGAGCATCGTCAGGTTCGCTCTACCGCATATCACTGATCCGCGGGAGATTGATAAGGATTCGCTCACGATCGTCGATCGATGGATATTAAGCAGATTAAACACGCTTATTATGGACGTTACCGATGCGATGGATCGGTACCAGTTCGATACCGCACTTAAGATGGTGAAATCGTTTGCATGGGACACTCTTGCAGATCATTACATCGAACTTGCCAAGTACCGGCTCTAC
>JAUWGA010000163.1 GCA_030606635.1 Methanosarcinales archaeon | reverse complement strand
GGGGCGATCTCTGCGGATACCACATGGCTGCCAAGCGTATCGAAAGTGTGCGGGATCTTTAATACCTTGATCCGCTCATTCTGGTCGATCTCGCTATGGTAGACGACCTCATCGTCCACCTTGACCACGAGTTCGTACAGGAGATGCGTTCCTGCCTGCGCTACAACGATCCCGAAAACGTTCTTGTTGCCGATAATCACGGTCTTGCTACCGACGATCTCGACGCTCGCATCATTTCGGGCAGGCGTCTGCGCTACAACGTAGACCGTGGTGTTTGATCTGGACACGACCGCAACCGCATCTACAAGTTCACGCCCGTAGTTGTTGTTTACGTCACTGACCAGCACGATGTGGTCGTTTCCCCGGGCATACTGCAGGATCTTATCCCCGATCGGCGATTGATCCCCTGAAAACGAACGGATCTGCGAGGTTGGATTGCGCTTATGTATGGAGTCGCAGACCGCATCAGCGACGGATCTGTTGAATATATCCATGCTCGATGACTGGTCGTTGATGACCGTGATCGAAGGATGCGGGTCGGATATTGTGTGGGTGGTGATGGTGTAGGGGGATGCAAGCGCGATTATGATTAGAGCTGCAACGATCGTCCGGCTCAGGACAAGCAGCTTCTTTCGGCTCTTCTTAAGATAATAAAGCCCGATAACAAGGACCGGGATAATCGCGTACAGGACTTGTTTGTTAACGAAGAGAATATCTGTGACATCAACCACCATTCACAACTCACCCCTGCTTCTAATATAATATAATTCGGTACATATCAATACAAGCGCAAGTATCAACAAAACCCAGTCAAACTCCTTCTTCGTGGTGGTTCGAACCGTCTTTTCCGTACTCGTTCCCGCGGTCTCCGTAGCGGTGATGCCGGAACCCCCGAGGTTTGACTCTGCTGCATCGTACAGGTTTACAGAAACGAGCTTGCCCGGAATCTCGTACACGCCGGTCTGGTCGAGCAGAAGGTTATTCGTCCTGATCACCCGTCCGTCAGGCGTCGTCGCCCTGACCTTCGAATCGAACTGCATGGTATATCCGGTCTGCTTGTTGCAGTTCTCGACTCCGCCTGTTCCGCAGAGGTAGTCGATCAGATTCAGCCAGAATATCGGATATTCCGGCATCGTGTGGAAATCGTTCCATGCATGGTCGCCGGTTATATCCGGAATTCCCAGATAAACGACTTTTCCAAGACCGACGCTCCAGAAGGAGATGATCGGTGTGCCGTCTTCTGCCAGGACCCATTCAACAGAGCCGCTCTTCTCTTCTCCCGTGAGATGGTGCCCGATAGCGATATCACTGACATCGATATCGCGCAGCATCACGCTCTCCCGCACCTCCTTAATCGCAGTCTCGTTCGCCTTTTCGAAGAGTGCTATCGGCAGCAGACGTCCGGTATCTGAGAACGGCAAGCCTTCCTGCGCCATCACGACGACCTTTCCACCGGAGCTTGCGTAATCGGCAAGACGATCGCACAGCGAGGATTTCAAACTCCCGTTGCAGAGCCCGACCACCACAGCATCGTAGTCGTGCACGTTGGTGCTGCGCGCCTCTCCTTGAGTCATGAATGTGGCATCGACAGACGGCAGCAGTCTCATCACGGTCGCTGACGGTGCATCTTCGTAGTCGGAGATGTAGAGCACGGCATGGGTCTCCGAAGCCGGGATCACGATGTAGGCATGGTTATCAACCATCATGTCATCGTCCGGATGCACTATAATCTCGGTTACTCCGACACCGATGTCGTTTAGTGCGAAGTACTCGCTCTCACGTGCGCCCAGTAGAAGATTGTGTGTGGACCGGTCGCCGCCGTACAGGACATCGATCTTCGCGTCCACAGGAGAATCCATGTAATTCTTGATGATGCAGGTGTATTTGCCCTGACCAGCCATGGTCATGCCATCTGACAGCCATCCGCCGGTTATCGCGATATCGTTTCGCCCGCCAGAGACGCTTACGAACGAGACATCGATTCCATCCGCTTCTGCAAGTTTCTTTGCGACATTCGGATCCTCGCCCTCCCAGTTTGCGAAATCAGAGATGACAACGATCCCGCCTTTGCCGTCGGTCAGCATCGCGCTGCCGAGCAGGATCGCCTGATACAGATCCGCAGTCGTCGCAGTCCTCGGGAGGTCCTTCAGCACATCCCTTGCGGCATCGAGATCTCCGCTATGCAGGGCAAGCACAGGGATGTTTTTTGCGAGGATGATGCTGTTTCGCGCGGTTAAGTGTTCACCTGCAAGTTTTATGGCGTAATCGTTCCGGTCGCCTGCCTGCATGCTCGCAGAGCCGTCCAGAATGATTATGGTGTGCCCGCCCCTGATTTCGGTGCGTTCTTCGTTGTAAGGAGACGCTATTGCAAGAATAAGGAGTATCAAAATGAGTAACTGGATCAGGAATAGCGGATCCTTGATGATCTTCCGGATTGCCCGTGCAATTTTCTTCTGTTTCTCTGCTATCTGCGCGATGAACATGACTGACGGAATCAAGACGTCCTTCGCCTTCGGTTTCAGCAGATACACGATGATCAGTGGAATAACGCTCAAGAAAAACGCCCATATTGCCAGTTGTGGATTTGCAAAGAGCATTTGGTTACACCGCCTCAATCATGTAGATTTGTTTATGTGCCGAATGTAGATAAAAACATCGTTTTGGTGGAGCGGTCACGCTTTTTGGTGTTTGGGGATCTGGTTTAGCGAATCAAACTCACTTGCGAAACCGGGGTTTTATTAATGCCCTGCCCTGCCATGCTGACGGTATTTGCGTGAATTTTTGTCCCAACGCCCCATGATCAATAACCTTATGTCCCATAACCCTGATACGAAACGCGGTGATTCACCATGAGTGATGTAAAGATTGGATTTGTGAAACTTGGGAATCTTGGCATGTCCCAGGTTATTGACCTGATTCTTGACGAGATCGCAGCAAGACAGGGGATCGCTGTGCGAACGCTTGGTACCGGTGCAAAGATGGGCGCGGACGAAGCGGCAGACACCGAGGCTTTGATCAAACACTGGGACCCTGACTTTGTGGTCATGATCAGCCCGAACGCGGGCGCGCCCGGACCAACTGCGGCGAGAGAGATCTATAAGAACACGCCGACGATCATCGTCTCTGACGGACCTGACAAGAAGGATGCACGCCAGGCGCTGAAAGAGGCTGGTTTCGGATCGATCATCTTGAAGGTCGACCCGCTGATCGGCGCGAAGAGAGAATTCCTTGACCCGACCGAGATGGCGTCATTTAATGCAGATGCAATGAAGGTTCTCTCTGTGTGTGGACCTGTGCGCCTCATTCAGGAGGAGCTTGACAAGGTGATCGATCAGGTTGCCGCAGGTAAATCCGGAAAGGACCTTGAACTGCCATATATTCTTGGGTCGCCTGATAAGTGCGTTGAGCGCGGATGCTTCGAGAACCCGTATGCGAAGGCGAAAGCCCTTGCAGCGCTTCACATGGCAAACGCGGTTGCAGCGATCAACTTCCCTGCTTGCTTCATGCTAAAGGAAGTCGAGAAAGTATCGCTGGTTGCTGCTGCCGGTCATGAGATGATGGGTGCTGCTGCGGTTCTTGCAAGGGAAGCGCGTGAGATCGAGAAATCGAACGACAC
>JAUWGA010000154.1 GCA_030606635.1 Methanosarcinales archaeon | reverse complement strand
GATAGAAGACGAATACAAAAAGTCTCTTCTCGGAGTCGGGTACGATCCGGACGGAGAAGAGCGATCAGGATCGTTCCTGCAACTTGATCACTCGGTTCTCTGTTCAACTGCCGTGCAGGAAGGGATCGAGGTTCTGGACAGCAGCGAGGCGCTTGAGAAGTACTCCTGGCTATCAGATTACTTCTGGCGTGCGGTTCCTGCTGATAAGGACATCTACACAAAAGAGGTGGCAGAGAAGCAGACCGGCGGCTACTTTGTGAGAGCTGCCCCGGGCGTCAAATCCATATTCCCGCTGCAAGCGTGCCTATTTATCGGAAAGGAGCGGCTTTCGCAGAACGTGCACAACATCGTGATCGTCGAAGAAGGCGCAGAACTCCATATCATCACCGGCTGCTCGACTGCGCAGGATGTGCGCTCTGCCATGCATCTCGGCGTATCCGAGTTCTATGTGAAGAAGGGCGCAACGCTCACATACACGATGATTCACAACTGGGCTCCCGAAGTGGTGGTACGGCCGAGAAGCGGCATCATCGTTGATGAGGGCGGCACTTATATTAACAATTATATTTTGATGAAACCGGTTAAGGACGTGCAGATGTATCCGGTTACATACTGTGGCAAGAATGCGAGAACGATGACACAGACCATTATCCACGCATCACAGGATTCAAAGATCGATATTGGTTCAAAAGTGGTTCTGGAGGGCGAGAACAGCCGTGCAGAACTGATATCCAGATCGATTGCGACAGATCAGGCTGATGTCACTGCAAGAGGTGCGATCGTCGGGACGGCACCCGGGGTGAAAGGGCATCTCGAGTGCATCGGGCTAATGCTTTCCAATACGGCACGGATATACTCGGTTCCTGAACTTGAGGCTACTGTAGAGGACGCCGAACTCTCGCACGAGGCAGCGGTCGGGAGGATATCTGAAGAGGAGATCGCATACCTGACAGCGAGAGGTCTCTCGGAAGACGAGGCGGCTGGTGCGATCGTTCGCGGATTTTTAAATGTGGATATCAAGGGACTGCCGCCAGCGCTTGGCGCTGAGGTGAGAAAGATGATCAGGATGAGCGCGGATGCGATTTAGTGAACAATGACTAAGGAAAATGAACCGAAAGGCACTGCATCTGATCAGCTACGGGCCTTATGTGGTCACATCGACCGATGGCAAAGCCTTATAACGGTCAGATCGTAAATACGGTGATACAGGTGGCATCCAAGCCCCCAATGGTTGCGGTTGCCATAAATAAGGAGAACCTGACCTGCGACTACATACGAGAGAGCCGCGTCTTTGCGGCATCCGTTCTTGGAACGGACGCGCCATGGAAGTAATCGGCGAGGTTGTTGGTGCGGATATTCGCGGAGAGGAAGATTGACTGGAGAAATGATATCATGAACAAAGTAGAGATAAAAGACGGCGTGTACTGGGTTGGTGCGATCGACTGGAACCTGCGGGATTTTCATGGATATGCCACACCAGGAGGTACGACGTATAACGCATACATCGTCAAAGACTCAAAAACTGCGCTTGTCGATACCGTGAAAGCAGGATTCTTTGATGAACTGCAAAGTCGTGTAGAACCGATAACGGACATGGGTGCCATCGATTATGTGATCGTGAACCATGTCGAGCCGGATCACACGGGATCACTTCCCCGCGTGATGGAGGTCGCTCCTGATGCGACTGTGATCGCAACTGAGAAAGGGGCGGAAGAACTGCCGATGTACTATGACTGCGGCGGCTGGGAGATACAAACCGTAAAGACCGGAGATACGATCTCACTCGGGGAAAAGACACTCTCGTTTGTCGAAACCCCGATGCTCCACTGGCCCGACAACATGGTTACGTATATCCCTGAGGATCACCTGCTCCTGTCAAACGACGCGTTCGGGCAGCACATCGCAAGCAGCAAGCGGTACGCAGACGAGGTTTCCGGGATACTCAATGATGCTGCCACATACTATGCCAACATCCTGATGCTGTTCTCGCCGCTTATCACAAAGACCCTGCAGAAGATCATTGGGATGGGGATCGAGATCGACATGATTGCGCCGAGCCACGGCATGATCTGGCGCGATTCCGGTGTCGGTGACATTCTCGACGCGTATCGTGGCTGGAGTTCGGGCGAGTCAAACGATACCGCGATCGTGGTCTACGCCACCATGTGGGGCAGCACCGAGAAGATGGCTGCTGCGATCGAACAGGGCATAATCGATGCCGGGTTCGAGGTCAAGGTGTACAACCTCGGGAAATCGGAATGGAGCAAGATTATACGCGAGATTCTGGAAGCCAAGATCATACTTGTCGGCTCCCCAACCATCAACAACGGGATGTTTCCAAGCGTCGGGGGATTCCTGACGTATCTCAGGGGACTTCGACCAAAGGGCAAGGTCGGTTCCGCTTTCGGATCGTACGGCTGGGCAGGAGGCGCGGTCAAAGCGATTACGGGCGAGCTTGAGAAGACTGGTGTTACGGTGGTCGAGCCCCTATCGGTCAAATTTGTGCCAGGAGCCGATGATCTTGCTGCGTGCGCAGAGCTTGCAGGAAAGGTTGTTGATGCGGCAGAGACGCGAGAACGATGATCCGGACGATCATCATCCGCAACTGTCCTTTAACTTCTCCATGATTACAGCCGGACAGACCCTCTGCACGCCCTCCAGTCTCCCGATCTTCTCCGCGATGAACTTTCCGAGTTCCCGCCCGTCCTTAAGCCAGACCTCGGTCATGATCATATGATCCCCTGTCGACGTTGCAACGAATTTCACTTCAGGAAACTCTGTCATTTTGATTGCAACATCGAGAAAATGTGTGGGCTCAACATCAAGACCGACAAACGAGACTGAGTTGTATCCGAGTTTCGCTGGATCGACAACCACAGTGTAGCGTTTTATAACGTCCTCATCCTCAAGCGTCTTGACGCGCTTTCGTATCGTGGATTCGCTGACGCCGAGTTTTTCCGCAATCTCAGTCAGCGGTGTGCGAGCATTCTCACGAAGTATCGCCAGTATCAACATGTCTTTTTCGTCAATCATTTTTTATGCCACCATACCTATTTTCGTATTTCTCTTAAACATTATGGACGATTTCCGAACCACAACGTTATATATTTCGCAATACACATAACTACAACGGTAAACCCTTAAAAAGTTTATAGGCATAGGTGGCAACCATGACAAAAGATTGGCATGATAAAAAGGAATCGTATGAAGTGTTGGATGGCAGAGGGCTTGCTGGTGATTTCCTGAAGACGATTCTTGAAAAAGCCAAAAAAGTGCGCGTTGGCGATGGAATCTGCGTGGTTCAGCGTTTTGAGCCGATCCCGCTATATACCACTCTGGAAGAGATCGGTTTCGAGCACCAGACCGAGAAGATCTCGAACAACGAATACCGGGCGTATTTTTACCGGGCAGAAGAGAAAGAGATCGCCACTGGTATGGAATCTCCACTGCACCCGGCAGCTCTCGCCAATCTCGGTAAAATTGACAAAACACTTGGCAAGACCGCGTCGCAGTTCTGGCAACTTGTCTGGAAGAAGGAAGATCCTGCCATAGACCAGAAGACCAAATATCTGCTCTCGCTTGCGAATGCTGTTGGCGCAGGGCGTCTTCGCCAGGCAACGCGGGAACTGGTGAAGGCATACTCTGCCGGAGTCACAGTCCCGGAACTGGACGAACTCTTCACGCTCTTTGTCTGGAATCAGGGAATCGGCAACTTCGCATCAGAGATCGGGCCTTCGCCGCTCTTTGCCTCGTATCAGTTGATAGGGAGGCTCGAGAGTGAAGGGAAGTCCCGGGATTCTGTGATGGCGGAACTCGTCAGGAAGTTTGGCGAGGTGAACCCCGATGTAAGCGTGCTTGAGCAGAAAAGATAAGGCATTTTAGGCACTCTCAGAGCGAAAGCGCGTCCTCGACCGCACTTCTGATCAGATATCCTGCCCGGTGCAGGATCGTGTCCCCGAGTTCCCGGTCCACGGTCATGTCCGCGGTGCAGGGATACGAGTGATGCGCCTCAGCAACGATATCGCGAATATCCTGCTGCGAGTTCGCAGGCGCTCCGATCAGTTTCTTC
>JAUWGA010000107.1 GCA_030606635.1 Methanosarcinales archaeon | reverse complement strand
TCGATACTGTTTACCGCGATGCCGGGCGTCGCATCCGAGGTCTTCGGATGCCAGATCATCGCGGAGCGCATGAGAAACGATGCGGACGTCAGTTTCATATACACAAACACGAGAACACCGGTCGAGATCGAGCACGTATTCCACAGGTACGGCTGGGATCTGCGGTCATCTCTCGACTCGGGTCAGACATTCTTTGTCGATTCCATCTCCCCGATGATGGGGATGCCAGCGATCGGCAAGTACATGATCGATGATTTCAAAGAGAGCGAGAAGGTGGTGGCGGAAGCGATCGCTGATATCGCCGGGGGAACTGCTGTTATCGAGGATGTTGCAACGCTTCTCGATTCCATCGGTGTTGACCAGACCTTCGATATGATTGAGCGGTTAAACGAGGTGGCACGATCAAACGATGTGAACATGATCTACCTCTTCACGAGATGGAACTACGAAAAAGTGATGCTCGAAAGACTGTCCAGAATCGTTGACTGCGAGGTCAAACTCTTCAGCGTCGAAGAGAAGGTGGTCTACCGGCAGGTATTCGCAATCACGAAATCGAACTGGATCGAGGCGTCAGGAACGAAGATATTCTTTGAGGTTCTGGAGCCGGGCGGGGTCCGCGTCTTCATCCCGAAACTGCTGGTGACCGGACCATATAACGCCGGAAAGACGACATTTACTCACGCAATCGCTCCGAATACCGTTTCAGTGGAGCGGCAGACCTTTGAACTGTTCCCAACGACTGTCGGGCTTGATATCGGGCATCTCGACTACAAGGGATTCTCTGCCGACGTATTCGGAACTCCGGGTCAGGAGCGGTTCGACCTCCTGCTTGAACCGCTCGGGAGGGAGGCGATCGGCACCTTCATCGTGATCGACTCGACAAAGCCAGAGACGTTTGTGCGGGCGAAAGAGATGATCAGGATGTGCCGCACAGAGGCGATACCAAAGGTGATCATCGCCAACAAGCAGGACCTTCCGAATGCGTTGTCGCCTGATGAGATCAAGAAGAAGATGGCTCTCTGGGAAGGTGTGCCTATCGTCCCGGTCTCGGCGACAGATGAAAAGGGTCTTAGTGAGGCATTGGATACACTTTTCAGCTTAATATACAAGATATGATTCCAAAAATAGGGTCCGGGATCACCGGACTTGATGAACTGTCCGGCGGACTGCCCGAGAATACGATGACTCTCGTCTATGGTCCGCCGAAGACTGGAAAGTCCATATTCTGCTACCAGTTTCTGCGTCAGGCGGTAGCGGACGGCGATCTCTGCTCGTATCTGATGACTGACTATACCCAGTCCCAGCTCGAACAGCAGATGATGGCTTTTGACTGGTTCATCCATGATTATATCATAGCTAATAAGTTGTATGTGATCGATACGGCATCAGGTTCTGTCGGCGCTATGCAGAAGGAGACCAAGAACCTGATGATATCCTCGCCCCAGAATCCGACTGACATCGCAAGCAAGGTCATCCAGCAGTTGCAGAATATCTACCAGCAGACACAGCAGTTCAGGTCGATTCTGGACTCATCGACCACGCTATTTGCGTTTAACTCACCGATCCTTGTCATCAGGGTACTCAAGTCCTACATCATGCGGATCAAGATGGCAGGCGGAACCGGCATCATCACATACACAGAGGGTACGGCAGAGACCGAGATCGAGACGATGTTAAAAGCGAGCGTGGACAACATCATCCACCTCGATTCCGAGACGCTCACCATCGAGGCGATGGCTGGACTCAGGCAGGAGTCGGCAGGTTATCAGATCACTGATGACGGAATCGTGGTTGGGTAGGTCTCCACAGGTGAAGTGTAGGAGTACTGCCTGAAAAAGAGATGGTTGCGCCTTTGCTTGCGCATTCACGGACGACGGCGAATGCCGCGAATCTCAAACCCAGAACGATTCACCAAGTAAAATCGCGACAGGCAGCCCTGCTGCCTTTGCAAGCGTCCATGCGCCCGGAATTACCCGGTCAACATCAGAAGGAGTGGGCGAGTACCATGGTATTCCAAGATTATCGAGCAGTCCGGGCGTTAACTGCCCCATCGGCACCTGTGCTGATATCTGCTCGCCGAGATCGCCCCTGTGGCTGAGGACCATGAGCAAAGGCATCCTGTAGAGCAGACTTAACGATGCGAGCGCATTGATACTGTTTCCGAGACCCGAGTTCTGCATGACGATTGCAGGGTTCGCGCCTCCAAGGTATGCGCCAGCACATATCCCGACACCTTCCTCTTCTCTTGTTACTGGAACGTGCACAATCTCGGGATCGGATTCGAGCAGATCGAGCAGACCTCCTAAATTGACGCAGGGAACACTCGTCACGAAATCGATCCCTGCTTTTTTAAGAGCGCTGTAAGCTTTCGTCGAACCCATCTTTCGCACTCACGACCGGATTTCTGCCATCTCGCACGCAACCTTGATCAGCCTGAGCCATGTGTTCAGTGCGGCACGCAGAGCAGCGATGTCCTCGGCATCCACGATGAGCTGTAGCAGCCCATCATCCACCGACAGCGCTGCCCGGCTCCTCGGAAACGCTTCTCTGGTCTCTGGCAGCAGCGCATGGTATATCGTGGACGCACCCTCGCCAAAATCGAAACTAAACTCTGCTCGGTCCATTCTCCTTTTACTTAATTTTTTTAAAAAAAAATTACTCGGCAGGAACCCGCTTGATCTGCACAGGTCGTTCCTTTACAAGGATGCGGTGCCCGCAGTACGGGCACCTGACACCGCGGTATTCATAGTCGATCTCAACAGGCTGCTTGCAGTTGACGCACCGGTAGCCCATCAGACCTCCATCGCCGCATCTCGCTCTCTCTGCGCTATAGCACGCTTCACAGACCGTGAAACGGTCTCCCCGATCGACGTGGTCGGAAGATACGTGCCGCCTGCGAATGTGTGCCCGCATTTTCTGCACTTCCAGATTCCGGTGCCGATGCGGCGCACAGACGAAAACCCGCACTGGGTGCATTTATGCTTCTCATGCATCTTCTCTTCGATATCCGCGACACGCTTTCTGATGTTTCTGCCATACCGCACACCGAATCTGCCTGCGGACCTCGTTTTCCATCCTTTAGTATGTTTTACCATTTATTCAGACCTCCGTAAGTCCGACTGGAGCGTAATGGATTCCAAAGGAATCCATCGACGCCACTGCCCGAAGGGCAGGGCGTTAGCGGAATGTCGGACTCTTTTACTCGATTTTTTTGTAAAAAATCGTGTTTTACCATTTATTCAGACCTCTAAGAATTTTTCCCGTATCTTGGCTGCCGCAGTCCCCGCCATATCGACCACTCTCATGGCCTGATCGATGGTGAGCGGCTCTGCGCCACTCTTCTGCATCCCGGAGATGCTGCCATCGGAGTTGGTGATGACTGTGTACACGGTTCCTGCCAGCTTCCCTTCCTCAAGCGATGGGTCAAGAAGCAGTTCTCCGCCAAACTCAATTGCAGTGACCGCAACAGGAATATCCCTCACCGGAAGCGGCGAATCCTCGCCGAGACCATATCTTTCCGCGGGCAGTGTTGTGCTGAGCAGGGCCGCGATGCTGCCAATGGATGCTGCATCGATGATGTTGCCGCCGTTATTCAGCACGTGGATGTCGATAAATATGATCCAGACCTTCTCGCCTTTGACCATGCAGAGTTTTTCGAGATCGATCGCTTTCGACTCCCTGATACCGCGATCCACAACTCTTGCAATCTCTATCGCACCTTCTCTCGGAGGACCTGCCTCGTATTCGGGAGATGCCATCGGGATCAGTTCGGTATTGGTGATGATCACGCCCACGTCCGGCGTGTCCGGAAACGGCTCACCCGGCTGGATCTTTACGCCGACTAAGATCTGCGTATCCCCAAGCGTCACAAGAGCAGAACCCTCTGCCATCCCTGCGACACCGGTCTCGATGGATATGTCCCGAAATTCATCGAATGCACGTCCATCATCCCGCTCACCCTTGAGTACCAGATTGAAGAGGTAATCACGGTGGATCTCTGCCATCACATCATCACTCATCTGCATCACCTTCCGGCCGGGTCGTGGCGTCTCCCCCATTCTCGGCATATTCCTTGCTGTACCGCTCTATAAGTGCCTGACGCTGTAATTTGTATACCTTATCACATCCGATTTTAGCCAGTTTGAGTGCCTCGTAAAACTCATCTCTTGTCAGGTTTCCGTCCATCTGAAGATGCGTGATCTTCCCGCCGGCAGTCATGGCGATCGGCACATCTGCCTCTCCGAAGTTATCCTCCTCTTTCATCAGGTCGAGCACGATCTCGCCGTCCACCTTCCCAACAGCACATGCACTGACAAGACCCCTCATCGGGATGCCTGCATCCGCAAGCGCCAGTGATGCCGCATTGATGCCAGCGGTTCTGGTACCGGCATCCGCCTGCAACACCTCTATGAATATATCAACTGCGGTCTTCGGGAAAAACTTTGTGAATACCACGTATTCGAATGCGTCCCTGCCCACCTTCGAGATCTCTATACTTCTTCTGCTATGACCCGGTCTTATCCGATCGTCCACTGAGAATGCAGCCATGTTGTACCGGTACTGCACGACCGCTTTGGTCAGATTCTGCCGGTGTCTCGGATGGAGCTCTCTTGGACCATAGACCGCAGCCATGATCTTATTACGTCCCCATTCAAGGTAGCAGGACCCATCAGCCCGGTCAAGCGGACTGAGCTTTATTTTAATCGGTCGCAGCTCGTCAACACTCCGTCCATCGAGCCGCTTTCCATCCACAATAAAATGTTCTGGTTTTTCACTCATTATTACTCCTCATCATTTCGACTTTCATGTACTTTGCCATACCTCGTCTTCTCCTTCGCTTTTAAGAATGCCTGCACCCGCTCGGTCAGTCCCGGTCTGTGCGCATTGTCTTCGATATATCTGATTGTCTGGATTGCCAGGTCGACGCAATCATCGCATCCGTTGATCCATATCCGCCCGTTCTGCCCGACAAACATGTTGCATCCTATCTCGCTCTTCAGCAGCCGGATCATCGAGCCGCTACGACCGATCACACGCGGCATCTTTGTCGGATTGATCGTAACGATGCGCCCATTGGAAAGAACCCTGAGTTCCTGCTCCCGAAGCGTGAGTTCTACTTTCATGCCGGCATCCACAGACGCGACCATCGTTAATATACTGTCCCCGACCTTGAGATATCTGCTCATGTTTTCGGAATCAATCCGTCGCGGATACTGGGATATATGCAACAATCCCTCGTAAGGCGAGTTGATGTCAACGATCCAGTTTGAATATACAACCTCTGTGATAATCCCTATCACCCGGTCGCTGGCATGTGGAATGTACTTGCCTGCAAGCGGGATCACACTGATATACCGTTCTCCTATATTCAGGAGTCCGTAGACTGAGGCACGCACCTCGTCGCCATGCACGTACGTGCCGCTGCCCGACATCTTTACGTTGTCAGACACCACATCCCCTGGAATCACAATATTTCTTTCCATGTCATTACCTAATCTATTTCAAAAGTTTGGTTTCCGCGCTGCCCTTTGAGAGGCGGTTCACAAGACCGTAAAAATCAAGTTGGATGCCTGCAGGAATCTTAACAACACCGATCCACGACCCGTCAGCCTGCCACTCCTCTTTTACCAGTTCGCCAAAACTCATGACATCTCCATACGATTTTGCAGCGTAATCTGCCGGAATCCTGACAGCAACCTCAACGGTATCGAACCTGATCGGGATGATCGGGCGTATCGCATCCATCGTCTTGTTGACCAGTTCATCGATGCCCTTCATCGGATCGATATGGATACCAGCCTCCTCCATCGCCTTCTCAATTCTCGAGACCGGGTGCGGTGCCTTCGTCTGCGGATTAAACGCACCCTGTGCAATGATGCTTACCACCTGCCTGCGCTTGTCCTCGATGATCTGCTTCCGTTGCTCCTTTGTGAGGTGCAGTTCTCCATGCTTCACGATATGCTCGGCGATCTCAAAGATGTCGGTCGTCTCGAATGTCCCTTCCACGCTCTCCTTGCTCGGATGATCGCCGCGGCTTGCATTCTCAAAGACATCCTCAACAGCAAGCATGGC
>JAUWGA010000152.1 GCA_030606635.1 Methanosarcinales archaeon | reverse complement strand
GTACGAACCCGATTACAGCCAACTTTCTCTTCCTGGTGAATGCATACACAGTGATTGCAGTAACAAATCCGTGCAAGGCGAGCACCACAACAGGTGCCAGAAGAAGTACGAGTATTGTTCGCCCTCCAAAATCGGACATTTCCAGGTCAAGCGAAACATCTGAGTCCGCAATCACAATCTTTTCGGTATCTGAAGCATGACCGCCATACAGATTGTCATATCGCTCTGCTTTGACACCATAAACACCCTTTGGGAGTTCGATGGAATAAAAGCCGTTTTCATCGGTCATGCAAGAGCTCACTAATTCCTCGGTGCCATAACGATAGATATGGACCCATACATAACTGGCAGGTTCGCCTTTGTATGCGACACTGCCCGATAGGACCCCTCCGGATTTCCATATCGTTAGTTGAAGGTTGTAAAACTCAAAGTCGTCATAATTACTTCCTTCCGCATCGCCTCCGGATGTGATTCTTATGGTGTTTATCCCGGATTTTAAAATGCTTGGATCAACCGGGATTACAATATCTATCGCGCCATCATCCGGAGTTTGTTCCGGGATATGGTCGTTAGAGGTCTGTGTGTGGTCAGGAACGGGGACATGGACATGGTCGTTAAGGGTCACGATCCACATTTCATTCAAGTAAACCTTGTCCAAAAATTCATCGGTCGGACCTGGGACAACGCTTTTAGTTGTCAATCTGAGTTCCACACCCGTTATATCTGCCCGAGAATCCAGATTGAAAGTGGTGGTGTAAACCAGACCTTCCGGTTCACATGGGGTCAATTCTTCTTTAAAATCATCTCCAAGATGATGATGATGTGCAGGATATAAAAACACCTCTGTCGCAGATGCAAGCGAAATGGCTGCAAATAATATTATTGCAGCGCACAATAAATTCTTTACAATTTTGTACATGGTTTTTCCGCCTCCTGTTTCGTACTCATCTTGTTTCATCGTTTCTTCAATCATCCTCCTATCTTTCACTCATGCCGCAGCGCATCCACAGGGTTCATCTTCGCAGCCTTGTACGCGGGAAACGCCCCTGCGATCAGACCGACCCCAACAGAGACACCGAATCCGACCACGATCAGCGAGACCGGAAATACGTTTGGTAGACCTATTATGCTCGTTGCGCCGTAAGCTCCGACAACTCCAAGGAGCGAGCCAAGCATTCCGCCGAAGAGTCCGACTACTGCCGACTCCACGACAAAGAGCGAAAGAACATCCCTGCTCGTGAATCCAAGCGATTTCATCAGCCCGATCTCATTTGTCCGCTCGCTAACAGTTACAAGCATGATGTTCGCAATCCCGATCGAGCCAACGACAAGCGAGATCAGTGCAACGGCTGTCAGGAGTGCGCCGATCAGGTCAGCCCAACTGCCGGTCTTCTCCAGAAGTTCGGTCTGCGTGGTTATCGCGTACGGTTTCGCATCTTTATCGTCCATGTCACGCTTGGAGACTCCGAAGTTTCTGGCGAGCCGCTTATCCATCTCGTCTGCGGTTTCCTCCACTGTGTCGAGGCTGGCTGCCGACGCAAAGAATGCGCTGTAGTCGTTCTCTCCTGTTAGCTCCATCATCGTATCGATCGGGATTAAGATGTCGTTATTCGCAGTTGCGCTTGGATCGCCGAAAAAATTGACCTCGCCAGTGATTCCTTTCACCTTAAATTTCTTGGTGGCTGAGGTCCCGTCGTCCAGCCGGAACGTTAGATCGATCGAGTTCTGCAGACCGATCTTCCGGTCAAACTTCTCGTTTGCAACATTGCATCCAAGAACTACCGCGTACCGATCTTTGTCTGTTAAAAAAGATCCCTCACCCATCATCATGTTGCGAACTTCATAACAATCTTCAGAAACTCCCTCGACAGTGGCGATCCTGGAATCGGACATGTATTTTACCTCAGCAGATCGCCATAGTATAGGAGACACGCTCGCAATGCCTGGTGTATTCTTTATCAGTTTCAGTTCGTTATCAAAGAAGAGATTGTCTTCCTTGCCTTCTATGATGATGAAGTTCGTGCCGATCGAGTCGATCTCGTCTGCGAAGTACTGGTTGAAGCTTGCGCCGAGCGCGACGTTGGCAACGACTGCTGCAACGCCGATGATGATTCCAAGAGCGGTCAGCGCAGATCGCATCTTGGCGCTCGTGATGCTGCCGATTGCGATCCGCACCGATTGTACCGGGTTTATCATTATGAATCAGCTCCTGATTGACTGGATTTTAGTTCTTTCGTCTCTTCCTGCGGTAGACACCCGCTCCAACAACGACCACCAGAAGCAGCGCTACGCCGATCATGACCGTACTGGAATTGCCCTCCGGAACCACAGATTCGATCTCGATTACCCGGTTGTTGATGACCCGCTCATGCTGGTTGTTGCCGTTTCGGTACTCTGCATAGAGGTGGAGCTCGGTACCATCTGATGAATTTCCTGCAAACTCGACCTTATGCCCGGCATCCACGAGCTTGACGATATCAGTATTTCCTGTAACCTCGCAATCGAACTCGATTGTGAAGAGTTCGTCAGGCTCCATTGTTCCGATGAAGTACTCAGTCGGCGTAAACGTGATGCCTTCTGCCCGCGGTTCGATGCTCACGGACGTAAACATGCTTGAGTGCGTATTTGCAACGTCAAACTCGATCTTGCCCCCGTCACATGCGAGTTTCAGCGGCTTGGACGGGATGATCTTAATTCCAGCGATCTCGACCCTGATGGGTATGTTCCACTTTGCATTGTAGGTGTGGGAACTACCGGTGAGCGCGAGGTTCAGATGCTCGGTTCCATCCGCTGCGTCATCGCTAACCCGCACGTTATATGAGATCTCTATTGAGTCGTCAGGTCCGAGAACTCCCATATTTTGGTAGGAACCAGTCGTAACAACGATTCCATCCGACCCTATGAGTTCTATCTCATTTAACTGCGCATTGGTGTCGTAATCCTTCCCGTTAATCGTTACCGCGTACTGGGATGCGGTGTTTGTGAGTGTGATCGTCACAGTACCTTCGTCTCCGGGAATCAGCACTTCCGGATCGGTCTTTATCGCTTCGAGCTTGAGCGTGCCCCTGCTGTCGAGGGTGTCTGTACCCACCTTGATCTCAAAGTCCTTCTCAGACCATGTCGTGCCTTCATCGCCCTGATACCTGATCGTGATCTCATGGGCTCCGGGTTTTGCGTCAGAGGCTACGAAGAGCCGGTATTCGTACATCGCAGAGGAGTCTGCCCCGATGCTTCCCTTGTTCTGGCGGGCATTGCTGCTCGAGTCGAGTGTGAATGGATATTTCGGCATGAGTTCGATCGTCACGTCCTCTGCTGTGCCGCCGCCCATGTTCTTGACGTTCACCCATACATCCACGTACTTCCCGATCTCTGCCGGGTACGGCTCGTATCTCGTGATATCTACCTTGAGCGCGCCACCTGCAGCAGTTGCCGGGGCGATCGTGATTGCTGATGCGAGTATTGTGAGGACGAAGAGATATCGTAGCAGGTTTGCGGTGCTTTGGGTCATGATGTTACACCCCCGCTGGCAGCGTATTCCTGCCCGAGCCGGATCGAGCCGTGCTCGATTGTGATCCGGTACTCCGGAATGGTTGATGGTCGGTGCTGCGCGGCGTCAATGCTCTCGTCCTCCCGGTGTAGCAGTGCCCTCTCGATGAGCCCCTCGAATGGGTGTTCATCATATAGCGGTTCGTTGTGGTTGTGGTGGTCGTGGGTGTTCATGTTGTTTACCTCCTTTTGTTCAGACTTGTCGATTAATCGACTGGTCTGATTTTATGGGTGTAAGTAATAGTACTTAAACTTTTCGATTAATCGAAAGGTGTTGTGGTGAAGAGTGATATATAACAATAAAACGCAAATTTTGGCAGGTGCGGGGGGGTGCACCCTGTTGACGATTGGTGTGCTCCCGACTGGAAGCACAACAGAGAGTAAATCCGGAGCTTGATTATTAAAATTTTGAGGGGATGTTGTATTCAATTCTATCTATTTTGAATTTTGCATAACTTAAATCACCGGATTCAAGATTCCAAACAGCCTCTAAGTAGAAAGGTACTTTCATACCATCAACAGTTCGGTAGTCGCCACAGTGACCTGTGAAGTTCTCCAGGGT
>JAUWGA010000044.1 GCA_030606635.1 Methanosarcinales archaeon | reverse complement strand
GAGCGCTCGCCGCCTGGATCGACAAGCACGATCGCGCTGCCGGTTCTGCCCCGGGCGACCTCGATCCCTTGCGTGTCTACACCTTCTTTTGCCATCTCAAAACGCAGGTATGCGCCATCGGCATCGTCCCCAACCCTTCCGATGAACCCTGTTTTTATGCCAAGTCTGGCGAGAGCAGCGATTGTGTTTGCAGCAGAGCCGCCCGGCTGCTCGCTCACAGAATAGACTCCGATCTCCTCTCCTGCCGCCCCGATCCGCTCGACAAGGTAGAGTTTGTCGATATTCAGTGCGCCGATGCCGATGATCTCAACCATGCGCCGCCTCCATAGTTCTGATACTCCTGCAATTATGATTGCCGCCGCTGGCAATTAATCCTTTGAGTCTGTTGAGCAGTGAATAAGTGTAAACAGCGTAATCAAGCTCGGTCATACGTTGTTGAGCGCAATCATCATATTATGCAAGAATGCCTCAGCCCCGCCTCTCGGATAGCCGCCGAGACGGTGTATTTCCGTACCGTCCGATCTGAGAAACACGGTTGCAGGAACCCCGCCGGTGGGATTGTATTTTGCAGCAAGGTCGCGGTGTTTATCGGCATTGAATTTTATACACACGAACTTATCTGCCAGATCGATCACATCCGGGTCTGTGTACACAACCCTATCCAGTTCCTTGCACCAGGGACACCGATCAGTGTACACGTCGATCATCACGGGCTTGTTCTGCGCTCCCGCAATCTCCATCCCTTCCTCATACGAGTACCACGTAATCCCGGTTCCCGGCTCTGCCGACGGCTGCGACGGGGATGTAGAGTCGATACATGCGCTTAGGAGACATGCGACAAGCGCGACAAGCGCTACCGATGCAAGCATTCCTCTTGTCTTCATACGATCACTTCTGCTTGATCATTTGCAGGTCACCTCCATTAACCTTATCCATATAGAGGCCACACGTATTCGCAAACGAAACCGGTGAGGCAGAAGATGAACACGCATGGAATGGACGAAAAAACCATCGGATCGGTACTCCACGATCTGAAAAGCAAAGATACGCCTTACGAACGTGTCTTGAGTTCGATGTGCACCTATCCACACCCCGTTGCAGTGGCGGCTCACCAGCAGTTCATCGAGACAAATCTCGGCGATCCCGGGCTCTTTGCCGGAACTGCGGAGATCGAGCACGAGGTGGTGCGGATGATGGGCACGCTCTTTGGAAACCCGGATGCGCACGGATACATCACAACAGGCGGCACCGAATCGAATATCCAGGCGATACATGCGATCAAAACTGCGCGCAAAGTCCGCGATCCAAACATTATCGTTCCGGCGTCAGCGCACTTCTCATTCGACAAGGTTGCTGACATCCTGGGGATTGGGGTGCGAAAAGCAGACCTCGACCAGGAGTTCAGAGCCGATATCCAAGCGGTTGAGGATTTGATCGATGGAAACACGATCGGGATAGTTGGAATTGCAGGAACAACTGAATTCGGGCAGATAGATCCGATAAAGGAACTTTCAGATCTTGCATTATCAAAAAACATGTTTTTGCACGTCGATGCTGCATTCGGAGGATTCGTGATCCCGTTTCTTAGAGAGAAGTATGAATTCGATTTCACACTTCCCGGCGTCACATCGATTGCTGCCGACCCGCACAAGATGGGGTTCGCAACGATACCCGCAGGTGGGCTTCTGTTTCAGGATTCCTCCTACCTGAACCGGCTATCTGTAGATACCCCGTATCTGACGGTTAATTCCCAGCAGACGCTTTCCGGCACGAGAAGCGGGGCATCGGCTGCATCTGTGTATGCGGTCTTCAAGCATCTCGGAAGGACTGGTTATGAGCGGATCGTGCAGAGGTGCATGGAACTCACATATGAAATGGTTGCGAGGGCTCGCGAATCCGGAATCGAGCCGCTTATCGATCCTGTGACGAACGTGCTGGTGCTCGATGTGCCTGATGCGGATTCTGTGCGCAGCGCTCTAAAAAAGCGCGGATGGGATGTGTCGATCACGCGCGACCCGCGTGCGCTGCGTCTGGTGATCATGCCGCACACCTCCCGCGAGAACCTGAACCTGTTCGCAGACGACCTTGCCGATGTTGTGAAATGGACAAGCGCAACCTAATCGATGATCTGATCCGGTACTTAAGCGGAGAAGTTGTGGATTTTTCAGGATACGAGGTCGACCTATCCGGTCTCACCGATTTTGAGCGAAGCGTCCTCTGCGAGACAAGAAAAATCCGGTACGGCTCGGTTGTCACGTACTCCAAACTCGCCGCAAGGATCGGAAAGCCGAACGCAGCGCGGGCAGCCGGAAACGCTCTTAAAAAGAATCCCGCGCCGATCGTGATCCCGTGCCACCGGGTGGTTTCAAAAGGCGGGATCGGCGGGTATGCATTCGGCGTCGAAACGAAGCGGTATCTGCTGAAGCTCGAAACTGAAAACCCCGGGAACGTTGCTGCTGCTACTCGCTCCGATCCATAAGCTGCGACCAGCTCAGACCAAAGCGCGAGAGATACGCGCTTCCAAGTATCAGCGTCACCGAGTTCTTGACTATGTGATCGAGCATCGCAGCGGCAAAACCGATAGCCGGATCGATTCCGCCGAGACTGAATATCGCAGTCAGCGCCAGCTCATAAGTCCCTATGGCGCCAGGCGTGATCGGAACGATCTTTGTGAGATTTCCGACAGCGATTGCAAGAAATACGATCGGGATCAGGGATAGCGATGCGCCTTTCAGAAATGCGCTTAATACCACAAAGCAGGTGAGGATGTCGAAGAGCCAGACCAAGAGTGAACTTGAAAAGACGATTGCAAAGGCGCGTGGGTTTGTGGATACAACCGCGATCTCCCTGATGAAACGGGCGGCAACACCACCAATCGTTGTACGGAGTTTCAGGAACAGGACCAGAAGCCCGAATACTGCCACTGTGGCAAGTCCTGCGATCGTGATGACATCTGTGATCCACTGGTCTAGCAGCAGCCCTTGCATCCCGAGCACGGCAAAGCCACCGATCATCGTGATCGCAAGAATATCGAATATACGCTCAACAGCAAGCGAAGAGAATCCTGTGGTCAATGGGATATTTTTCATCTTTTTGAGCAGATATGCGCGGATCACATCCCCGATCCGTGCCGGCAGGATCACGTTTGCAGACTGGCTCAATGATATGCACCCGACCAGAAAACCCAGACGTTCCTGGTGACCCAGCTGCGCAAGGATCTGCTGATACCGGATGCCGCGCAGGGGCCAGGAGATCAGGTAGATGAGTATGGAAAGCGCAATAAGCGCAGGCGATGCTGTGCGAATCGTATCTGCAATATCGCGGACCCCGATAAGACCCGCAACCAAAAACAGGATCAGGATCGCAAGGATTGAGGTCAGGATGATCTTACGCTTTGTTACCTGCATTAGATACAAATTCCATGTATTTGCTTAATAAGTTGTGGCTGTACCTTGTATTGCTATAAAAATATATGTCATTTCTATGTACGTGAGCGTTCCGAAAGGGTATGAGGACTTTGTAACAAAATCGAGGCACATAACAATCTTAATGGTTTGTTGAAGGGACCGAAATAGAGAGGATTTAAGTGATAAAAATCTTAAGAAGTGTAACCATGGGAATTAAACTCGCATCCGCCTTAATAACCCTACTGATAGCATCAGCAGTGATGTTTGCAGGATGCACTGAAAAAGACAAACCTACAAAAGTTTCAGAAATCGCCGCCTCGCCAGCATCCACACCAATCATCCTGCCAACACCAACGCCAATGCCGACATCGGTTCTGGAAGTTGCGTAGGGTAAAATCGGCTATGGTGAGCAACAAAGCAGCATATAATAATAAAATCATAAAAATAAAGGGCCAGGTAGAGACAATTCATATCCCCACAGGTCGTATGATCCTCATAGCTACTGCGGCACTCATAGAGGAATATAGCTGCCAGGCATGTGGTGTTTACTATGGATAAATGGACAAAAATAGGTGCGATTGTTGGAGGGGCGTGGGGTTTTGTTAATGGAATTCTTCTTATGCTGGGTTACATAAGTCCTGCCGAACATCATGGAGAGTTCGTGGTACCATACCCTCATGTGCTTTTTCCAGCTTTTATAGTTAATGAGATATTCAAAATTATTGTTCCAATATTACTAATATTGAAAGACACCTTGCCAAATGACATACACCCTCTAATTATCATAATTCCGACAGGATTTTTTATTATCATACTTTCAACTGCTATCGGTTTAGCAATTATGGTTACTATTTATAGTTGTGCAAAAAAAGCTATTTCATATATCTAATATATTAAATAATCAAATGCTGCAATAAACAAATAACGACATTGACAAAACACCTATACATTTATGTGCTCCTAAATAGAGTAGAGATCACGGACGTACCGTACTCTAAACGAACCTGCCCATACAGAACTGGCAGTGCCTAAAGCGAGAAAATGGGTGATATCCTATGGCGAATAAACCAACTTTGCTGCTAATTATTTCAGTTTTATTCACATCAATCTTTGTAAGTGGCGCATGTGCAACTGGTTCAAGCACTCTGATTTTCGATTTGGAACCAGTGGCTGGTGATAATAGTGTACACGCACAATCCATACGATCGGCTGAGTTCACACCACTTAATCTTAAACTTGCAAAAACCACTCTTGCGGGAGAGGAGATCGTATGGACGACAAATATCACCGATCCTACTGATGTCGTGCTCAATGTAGATCCCGGAACATATTCAGTGTATTTTCAATTCAGCGGTCATAGAACTGTCTGGGAAGATAATAACAATGATGTGGGTTATATACTCGAGGCAAACGAAACTACTATCATTCCATTGAATTTTAATTCGCAAAACAAGGATGTTTTTGCAGATGCTCCCTGGAGAGTTGAACCAAACAATATGTTACCGATTCTTTTGATGGTAAAAGATGCAACGGATTTTGACTATGACATAGGACACATATCAATTTACCTTGATCCGAATCAAGACGAAAGTGACAGTGTAAATGGAGATATACTGTTAAACAGTACGTGGTATGGTATATGCGTTGATAATTATGTGTATAATTTGTATGAAGCGGGAGATTGGTATAATATCATATGGCTCGATCCGACAGAACATGGATTGAATGGTATAGTATACCTTCACGTTGTATTTGATGAAAACGGCGGTATTTTCGATCCGGATTATGATGCGCATAGTCATCTCAGGATAAATATTGGTGATAGTCCGCTCCCGACACTCTCTGATTGGTATCCAGGGGATACGCACTATCACAGCATTTATACCGATAACATGGTGGAGTTCGGAAACCCTATTGAAGCAACCAGAGATGCCGGTAAAACGGTTGGATTGAACTGGATCACCATCACCGATCATTCATTCGATCTCGATTCACCTGAGGAGATTGGTAAATGGCAATGCCTTAAGGACGAATGCCAGATTCATGATACTCCCGAATTTAAGCTAATAGTAGGCGAAGAAGTTTCAACATACAACGCAGATAGCGATGTTGTACATTTTCTTGCATATAATATAGATAATTTTATTCCCGGAAATCGAGACAAGCCGTATGAAGTAGATCAGGAAACTTGGCATCTTCAGGATGTTATTGATAATGTAACTGATCAGGGTGGTGTTAGTTATGCCGCACATCCTACTGCACATCCCAGTGATGGTGAAGCTTGGTTCCTTGATCGCGGGAACTGGACTGATGCTGATTACCAAAGTACAGGGTTGCATGGCTTGGAGTTTTGGAATGGGAAAACCGGAGAGTGGGAACAATATCTAAACGAAGGTTTGGATATTTGGATTGATTTATTATTGTCTGGGAAACATATCTATGCGATAGGTGGCACCGATGCCCACGGTGATTTTAACAATCATTATTATTGCACCGGTATACCCTATGTAGGCTCAGCAAGAGACTGGGATGCTGCCATGGGGTGCATCAGAACTTATATATATGCCAAGGACTTCGGTGAAGATGCAATTCTCGATTCACTTAAAGGCGGTCACTCTATAATGACAGATGGCCCATTAGTGGTCTTTAATATAACTAACGAGCACGGTGAGACTGCAATCATCGGCGATGAGATTGCTGGACGCGATTTTTCTTTGAATCTGCAATGGGCATCAACATCTGAATTCGGAAACGTAGATCATATCTATGTCCACCGAGGGATCATTGGAGGAAATGAAACGGAAATATCAGGTTTAAGTTTAGCTCCTGCCAATTTAGAGGGCAATATAACATTTAATGATTTACAGAGCTATATCCCTTCGGATACGGATTCGTACATCCGAATAAATGCAACTACGGATACAGGGTATCGAGTATATACAAATCCTATTTTTCTTAAAAAGGTACCCGCGAACATCACAGTAGCAGATGCCGTAATTGCGCTTGAGATGGCTGTCCGCGGTGAGTACCGTGCTGATGCGGATGTAAACGATGATGGACAGGTCACTTCCCTCGATGCGCTCATGATCCTGCAGGCGGCGGCTGGAAGTATAGAGATCGGTTAAATTCAAGTATCATGGTTGATACCGATCACAACGCATGAGACATACGATCTGCATGGCAGGCTTCCGGTATCGCTGTTGACTTACCACGGTGCAGATTCGTGGTCCTATACTCCCCTGATATTGCGCACGTTCAACTCCCGCCGCAATCGAAGAATCGCTCCACCCATCCCGACCACATCCCGCTTCAGGTCGACCTTGGTCGCGCTCCCGGGTCTCCATCTCACAGGGAACTCTGCCACCCGATAACCGGAACGCTCTGCCCGAACCAGAATCTCGGTATCCCAGAACCAGTGCTCATCCTTCACCTGATCCAGCAGATCAAAGAGTGCGTCCCGCCCGAATGCTTTGAATCCGCACTGGTGATCGTATAATTTTGATTTAAGAAGCGTCCGCACCAGAAAATTAAATCCCTTGCTCGCAAACCCGCGTTTTGCTGACCGCACAGCATCGCTCCCGGGCATCATGCGCGACCCTGTTGCGAGATCGTAGCCGTCACGTATCTTGCCGATCAGTTCTGAGAGGTGGGTCATGTCGGTTGCGAGGTCAACATCGATATAGACAAGAATATCGCCGGATGCGGATTTGAATGCCCGGTTCAATGCGCTTCCGCGCCCCAATCGTTTATCACTGTGCAGATGCTTTACGTAAGAGTGTTCTTCTGCAAGTTTTTCTGCTATTTTGTCTGTCCCGTCGATTGCACCGTCTTCTGCGATGATGATCTCGAAGTCCGAGGTTATTTCATGTAACGCCTCTGCGGTCTGTCTTACAGTCCCTTCCAAGCCCTCTGCTTCGTTGTATGCAGGGAGTACGAGTGAAACTTCGGTCATCGATATCGGCTTCCTGATGTATGGTTTCCTGATATCCGGTTAGATGTGGGCGGATATTAAAAAGTTACGGCATCCCGAACTTTCGCATTCGCCTTCGGCACCGTTATGTAGAATATGCACCCGCCACCCGGATTGTCCTCGATCCGGACATTCCCGTTGTGCGCATCAACCACACTTTTCGTGATCGCAAGCCCGATTCCGCTGCCTTTTATCCCACGCTTCTCCTTTCGCATGAAACGCTCGAATACCGATTCCTTCTCATCATCAGGTATGCCATCCCCGTGATCAGAAACCCCGAATACCCAATCAGACCCCTCGCCATCGAGTGTCAGGGTGACCGTTGCGTGCTCGGGACTGTACTTGATCGCGTTGTCGATGGTATGCAGGAATGCATTCTTCAGGAGTTCGGTCCCGAGTACGGGGTAGCTCTTGCCAGTCTGGTACTTTATATCGATTGTTATGCCACGTTCTTCTATTTTCCCATCCAAACCCCTGAGTATCTCGGACAACATCGCATTCAGATCGAGCTTTCCAAGATCATTCTCGGAAACTCCCCCTTTTACTTTTGAATACGTTTTTATATCCCCGATCATCTCGTCGGCATGCATCGCGGCATTCCCTATCTTATCTATAAATCTTTTGACGATCTCATCGTCCGACTGCTTCTTGATAAGCCCGCTATAGCCGACAATCACGGAGAGGGGGCTCCTGAGATCGTGGCTCATGATGCTGACCAGCATCTCCTGAAGTCTGTTTGCCTCGGCAAGTTCTTCGGAGAGTTGTTCTTCGCGCTGGTGCCGCTCTCGCTCATCCGACCTCTGGCCATGCTCCATGGCATGTATGCCCCCTTCAGTGCCATCCGTATATCGCTTCATATTCCCTATGCTCCCTCCGCCCTGCCTGTTCGGGTGCGGAGAAATTATTCCGGTGCAGCGTGATCTGACATCGGTCTTTGTGCGATAGTGATCGGCTTGCGGCACCTCACCGCGCCTGCATCACTCTTCCTGCAATATCATCCCCGACATCGCTGGTGCCTGACGATCCGCCGAGATCGTACGTCTTGACAGCCCCTTCCAGCAGGTTCGCTTCGATCGAACCAACGATTGTGTTTGCAGCGTCGCGCTCGCCGAGTTGCTCGATTAACATTGCGCCAGCCCAGATCGTTGCGATCGGGTTGACCTTGTTCAGACCGCGGTGCTTTGGCGCACTCCCGTGTATCGGCTCGAACATGGAGACGCCGTCCGGATTGATGTTCCCGCCCGGTGCAAGCCCGAGTCCGCCCTGGATCATCGCGCCGAGATCGGTGATGATATCCCCGAACATGTTAGGCGTTACCAACACATCGAACCACTCAGGGTTCTTCACAAACCACATGCAGATCGCATCCACGAAGTTGAAATCGGTCTCGATGTCAGGATATTCGCCTGCGACCGATGTGAAGACCTCTCTCCAGAACCCGTAGATGTCGGTCATCACGTTTGCCTTGTCAACGGACGCAAGCTGTTTCTCCCGCGTGGATGCAAGTTCGAATGCGTAACGGATCACCCGCTCAGTCCCCTGCCTGCTGATCATCCCTATCTGGTAAGCGATCTCGTCGGCGTCGGTCTCGACGTCCAGACCGAACTTCACATGGTACAGATTGCGCACGATCTCAGCGGTACCGCGGCTCTTGCCGGCTGAAGCCCGCCCACCGACGCCGATATACAGGTCCTCGGTGTTCTCCCGCACCACGACGAAATCGATGTCTTCCGGTGTTTTACCCTTCAGCGGAGTCTCGACTCCTTTCAGAAGTTTAACAGGTCTTAAATTGATGTACTGGTCGAAATAAAATCGAGCATTTAATAAAATCCCCTGCTCAAGCACCCCTGGGGGGATACGTGGATCGCCGATCGATCCGAGATAGATCGCATCGTATCCGGAGAGTTCCTTAAGCGTATCCTCTGAGAGCAGTTCCCCGGTATTTAAGTAATGTTCTGCACCGTGCGGATACTCGATCCATTCTATATCGAATCCGTACGCCTCTCCTGCCGCATCCAGAACCTTCCTGCCCTCTGCGACGATCTCCGGACCGATGCCGTCGCCCGGGATCACTGGAATCTTGTATTGTGCCATGTTCGTTCCTCAAGAACAGGATTGGCATCGGGATGTTAAATCTTTTGCGGCTGGGAGACTGTCACGTTACGTGGTGTCTGGCAGCCCCAAAGGCACTACCCAAACCATCACTACATTCCCACCGCAGTGATGAATCGATAGATTTTCAGACAGTTCCGCCCCTATGGTTTACGTAACTCTGGCGAATCGAGCCACAGCCCGGATACCTTCATCTCTCCATTAATCTCCTGAAAGACGACCCTGACAGTGACATCAGCAGGCTCGTCAGTGAACTTCGCCCTATAGTAAACGATCGTGTACTGGTCTTTGCTCTCCGCTTTCCAGAATTCCTTTGAGACGTAATCCCCGATCTTTGATCTGATGACTGTGTTTGTCTCATCGAAGACCGCCTCAGTCATAGCGTTCTTCATCGTCTGATCGAAATCTTCAGAGTAAATGGCGTAATCGCCCTCATTCATCGCCACAAGGATATTTTCAGTGACCGGATCGGCGTATCCTCGCACCTGCTCCACATCAGCGACCTCGACCCCGCTTTTTTCCATGCACCCGCCAGAGACCGCGACCGCTACAATTACCGCTATCATGCACGTCAGGATTCTGGCGTTCATATTTTACCACCGCTTCCGGGTCTTATGTCTTATAGCTCATTCGCCTTCCCGCTTGAGCACCCTGACATGATCGCCACGCACAGTAACAGGTATCGGCACCATCGCCTCAAAGAGCTCGACCGTGATCTCTTCATGTGCCTCATCAACACGCTTCACTCTCGCTTTCTCACCCTTAAACGGTCCCGAGATGAGTTCCACGATGCTATCGACCGATATGCCGGTGACGGTTGGTTTCGGTGTCAGGAAGTGCTCCACCTCCTCGATGTTGGATTCGCCCTGCACCAGTGATCTTGCATGTTGCACCATCTGGACCGCCTGGGCAAGTTCGTCGCGGTCACCTGACTCGACCAGTATGTAGCCGCGCAGTTCATCAGGCACGAGTATCGCGCGTATGTCGTAATGATCCCTCAGCGCAAGTTGTCCGAGTATGTTTGCGACCGAACGCTCCTGGTTCGCAGTGGTCTTCACCACATAGACAGATTCTTCGCTCATAGGTGCACTTCCTTTAGTGTTTCGTAGATTGCGCCTTTCGGCGTCAGTGTGCTCTTCTTCAGTTTTATTGTGTCCACATCCATCGTTCCGACCTCGATATCTGACAGGTGCTCGATCGTATCTCTAAGTCTCATTCGCGCCTCTTCCGGGTTATGTTTTACCCGTGCAAGGGTCGCATGTGGGGTGAACGGACGCTTCTCGCGCTTAAACCCAAGCGGTGTTAACGCCGACTCCACCTCTGCGTACAACTTGGTAAATGTTTCCGCTGGATCTGCTCCGATATAGATCACCCTCGCATAACCTGGTTTCGGGAATGCTCCAACCCCGTGAACTTTTGCTGTGAATGGTTCGGAGTTTACGCCCGAAAGCGCATCTTCGATCTTTGGAATCTTTTTTTCGGGAACATCGCCAAGAAACTTCATCGTAATGTGGACCTGCTTCG
>JAUWGA010000208.1 GCA_030606635.1 Methanosarcinales archaeon | reverse complement strand
AAATCGACGCTCATGAACCAGATCGGAATACTTGATACGCCGACGAGAGGCGATATCTTCATTAAACGTCACAAGGTTTCTGATATGAGCGAGAATGAGCGGGCAAGAGTCAGAAGAGAGGAGCTCGGATTCGTCTTTCAGCAGTTCAACCTGATACCAACGTTCACCGTGCTTGAAAATGTCGAGATACCGATGGTGCTTAAGGAGGTGGAGATAGATGAGCGAAGAGAGAGGGCAGGATCAATTCTTGATTCGCTTGAACTCGGACACAGACTCAATTATTATCCGAGCCAACTCTCTGGAGGTCAGCAGCAGCGGGTTGCGATTGCAAGAGCGCTTGTGAACGATCCCGCGATCATACTTGCAGACGAGCCGACAGGTAACCTCGATACGAAATCAGGAACAATGGTCTTTGATATCCTAAATTCCTTGCGCGATCAGGGGAAGACGATTGTGCTGATCACGCACGACCCGAACCTCGCAGGAAAGACTGAGCGGACCATCCGGATGCAGGATGGAGAGGTTGTTTAGACCCGGAGGACTGAAATGTTGACAATAAGCGAGAAGATAATGAGCAGGGCAGCAGGCACCGATGCGCGGGCTGGCGACTTCGTGCTTGCGGATATCGACTGTGCGATGGCGCACGACGGAACGAGCGTGCTTGCGGTTAAAGCGTTTACAGAGATGGGCGCAGACAGGGTCTGGGATCCGGACAGGATCGTGATCCCTTTCGATCACATCGTCCCGTCGAACAAGGAGACCACATCAGAACTCCACCATAAGATACGGGAATGGGTGCGAAGGCAGGGCATCAAAAATTTCTTCGATATCGGCGATGGAATCTGCCACCAGATCGTCTCGGAACGATTCGCACGCCCCGGGATGCTGATCGTTGGTGCGGACTCGCACTCCTGCACGTACGGCGCGCTTGGCGCTTTTGGGACCGGGATCGGCGCAACTGAGATGGCAGAGGTCTTTGCATCAGGAAAGCTCTGGTTCAAGGTGCCGCAGTCGATCAGGATCACGGTGGACGGTGCGCTCCCTGATATGGTGAGCGCAAAGGACATGACACTGCACATAATCGGCAAAATCGGAGCAGGAGGTGCAACATACAAAGCGCTCGAGTACTACGGCAAAACGATCGCTGATCTCTCGATTTCAGGGCGGATGACGCTCTGTAACATGGGTGTTGAGATGGGCGCAAAGGCGAGCATCGTGCCTCCTGATGAGAGGACATTCGAGTTCATTGGAAGGCGCGGAAGCGAACACGAAGGTGAAAGCGAATGCGATGGCGAGGGTTATTCATCTGTCTACGCGGACCCTGATGCAGCTTATGCTGATGAGTTATTCTTCGATGTGTCTGATCTTCCCCCACAGGTAGCAACCCCTCATGCCGTCGATAACGTGCGACCGGTAGACGAGGTCGAGGGGACGCATATCGATCAGGTCTTCATCGGATCGTGCACGAACGGCAGGTTCGAGGATCTTGTGGCGGCGGCAGATATCCTTGACGGAAAGAAGGTTTGCGTACGCACGGTCGTTGCGCCCGCATCCAGATCGGTGCTCCTGCAGGCAGTTCACGCGGGAGTTGTGGAAACGCTCCTTTCGGCAGGCGCTGTGATACTGCCGCCCGGATGCGGTCCGTGCCTTGGTGCGCATCAGGGCGTGCTCGGCGAGGGCGAGGTCTGCCTCTCGACAGCCAACCGCAACTTCAAAGGGCGGATGGGCACCGGCGGGTTCATCTATCTTGCGTCGCCTGAGACCGCTGC
>JAUWGA010000030.1 GCA_030606635.1 Methanosarcinales archaeon | reverse complement strand
ACAAGATAGATCTCAGCATCATAGAGTGAGAGTGCATGGGCAAGTGAATGGACTGTCCTGCTATACTTAAGGTCCCCAACAAGCGCAATTTTTGCTTTATTCAGTTTACCCTCCTTTCGTATCGTATACAAATCCAGACGCGTCTGTGTCGGATGCTGCCCTGCGCCATCGCCGGCATTGATGACCGGAACTGAAGAGAATTCAGACGCCATCCGGGCTGCCCCCTCCTTTGGATGGCGGAGCACGATCGCATCCGCGTATCCGCTGATGACCGAGATCGTATCCGCGAGATTCTCGCCCTTAACGGCAGATGATGTCTCGATTGCTCCGAGATCGATGACATCGCCGCCGAGCCGTTTCATCGCGACGTCGAATGAGAGCCGGGTCCTGGTGCTCGGCTCATAGAAGAGCGTCGCAAGTATCCTGCCGGATAGCGCGTCCGATGATCCGGTGTGCGCAACAGGTTCGAGTTCTGCGGCACGGTCAAGGATGCGGTCGATCTCATCGCGCGAAAAGTCCTGTATCGTGATGACGTGCTGCATCACGCGGTCATCATCTCGCTGCCCCAATTTATGCACGATATAACAATTGCATTCATGCGTTAAAAACCCACACGATGGCTGATAGGAAGAGGGATGATAATCTCGAATTCAGGCTGAGATCGGCGATGGAAGGCGAACTCCCGATCAAGAAGGGGATGGAGAGATAGTATCCGCTCTGGGGGATTCCGTTTTAGGGGCTGCGCTGCTCAATCCAGTCTGATCAGATCGATCTCCTCGAATACCGGCACGTAATCGGTGCGGGTACTTATACTGGTTCCGCCCTTAAGATTGTGTTGAAAGATTCGTATCAGGTCGCCTTCAAGATCTTTGGTGAAATGCTGACCCCAGCTTTCCTCCATTGATTTCTCGTCGTGGTAGTATTCAGAGAAGATGTTCGAGTGCCCGTGTTCCACAGGTTTTTTATCGGTACTTGTTGGGACCCCATCGAGACTGAACCCTGATACGTTCGTGTACGTGAATGCGATAGACCCTCTCGAACGTGCAATCGTCGAGAACTTGCCGTAGTATCGCTCTCTTGCCGACTTTCCTGAGTTGACAGATATCACGTTTATTAGATCGGGGTTGAATTTACCCATCAGCGTTCTAGGAGTGTCACGATCGAAATCAATACATATCAGAACCGTAAATTTGTAATCGGAATTGTGGAACTTGTAGATGTTGAGGTAATCGCCTTGTGTCATACTTCGTTCTGTTTTAGATGCCGGAAAAATCTTTTCGGAGTGGTAAATCCGTCCCGAGGGCGTGATCAGTGGCGAGATGGATTTTCCAATGTCCATCTCATGAACCGGTCTTGCGAAATCGAGTTCCAGATAGCCGGCTGTGCTTGTGACGTAGTGCGATCCAGCCACGATCAGAAGATTCCGACGCTCAGAGATGTGCTGCAATTCGGAGAGGAACTTGAAGGGTATGGAAAGCTCAGGGAAGATCACCATCTCAACATCCTTTGGAAGCTTGGAGAAGATGCCCTGTATCCGTTCCCGATACGCCTCGAGATCGCCGCCGATCTTGTAACCGTTACCGTCGTGGACGAGATCGATCTCAAGCTGGACGAGAGCCATCCGTATCTTATCGTCGTAGATCAGGCACTTTTCAGGCAGGGTCTTGGACTCAACCGTCACACTCTCGCCCTCGATCTCAATGACGTTTCCGAGAGGGAGGGTTGCGGGAATTGTGATTGGTTTTCGTCCCGCTATCTCCAAACAAATCTTGAAATCGATAAAATCAGGCGGCACTCCTGACGCCAGTCCACATGGGAGGCAGAAGTCTCTGTTCGGAATCGCGCTTGTCACGATGCTTTCTCCCTGCAACTCGATTACGGTCTCATTGAGTTTCAAACGTCCATTGAGTGACTCGATAGTGAGCGTTCCCACGATGGGCCTCTCTCCGTGATTACTGACCGTCACATACAGTTTCTTCCCGATCTTTCTGAGGCTCACACCGAAGTCCACCTGATCCATCCGGGCAGATTGCCTCTGCACGTCGGATGCAATCTCCCTCGAAAAGTCAGCGAGCGCGTAGTGCTCCATGTCACTAATGATCTCCTCCACGTCATCCCTGACCTTATCTGGGTCAACTGACGATCCATCTGCTTCCAACGACCTCTTCAGTTCTTCCAAGAATCCGACGTACTCTCCAATCTTGGGCGAAGAGACTCGTTTCAGGCTCGCTATGGCACTGTCGATCTCACCAATAATCTCGGAAGTTGAACCCACATCCTCTGAGAAGAATTCCTTAAGTCGCAGGATGACGGTGTAGAGGCAGTAGCAGACATCGGCTCTGTCAAGATTCGCTCTGGCAGCTTTAAAATGGACGAGAGCATTTTTCAGGCTTTCTGTGCCTACGCCCTCATTGACGCACGCCTGCCCTCTGAAATACTCCGAAAGCGACTCCCATTCATCTCTTCTCGAAGGCTGAATTTCTGAGAGCGTGCTGGCAGTATCCGAACACTCGGAGTATAGTCTGCGCCTCTTCCTCCGCTCTCTTGTGTTTTTTGCAAGCAGGCTTCTGGAGCGGATGATCAGGTCCAGCGATTCGATACGGTACTCCTCGTTTCCGGCGAGATCCGCCAATCGTTGGAAACATCCTGAAGCAGACTCCAGATGCTCAAGCGAAAGCTGCTCGTTTCCGGAAAGGTGCGCATCTGCAAGTTTCTTGTGTACGTTACCGAGGGTTCGAAGATTTCCCACCATCAGGTCATGCCTTGTAACCGGGTGTCTGAAGGACTCTTCGAGAAATGATTGGGCACTCGTTAGGTGCTCGATTCCGTTATCGACCGCGTAAAGGTCGATCAAGATTCCTGAAAGATTGCCGCTCCATCTCGAAAGGTTCTCCCAGTCCCCTGCATTTCGTGCAATCGGGATGCTGATATTTTGGAGACGGGCGTATGCCTCTTTCAGATGCCTCTTCGCGTTCTCCGGTTCGTAGGATGCAAGATTTCTGAGGAGCACTGCGAGATTGTTTATGTCGATGGCGTAGTTTTTCTCGTCACCGCCGTCCTTGTCGATTTTTGCGGCTCCCTCTAAGTACCCCCTCCCCTCTTTCAGATACCTCTTCGCGTTCTCTGGTTCGTAGGAAATAAGATTACTGATGAGCATTGCGAGGTTGTTTATTAGAATGGCGTAGTTTTTCTCGTCACCGCCATCCTTTGCGATTTTTGCAGCTTCCTCGAAGTAACCCCTCGCCTCTTTCATGTACTTCTTCGCGTTCTCTGGTTCGTAGGACGCAAGATCACTGAGGAGCATTGCGAGACTGTTTATCAGTATGGCGTAGTTTTTCTCGTCGCCACCATCCTTGTCGATCTTTGCTACTTCTTCGTAGTAGCTCTTCGCATCTTTCAGGTACTTCTTCGCATTCTCTGGTTCGTAGGAAGCAAGGTCATGGAGGATCCCTGCGAGGTTGTGTATCCGACTGGCGTAGCTTTTCTCGTCGCCGCTATCCTTGTCGATCCGTGCGGCTTCCTCGTAGTACTCCTTCGCCTCTTTCATGTACTTCTTCGCGTTTTCTGGTTCATAGGAAGCAAGGTCACGGAGGAGCATTGCGAGATTGTTTATCAGTATGGCGTAGCTTTTCTCGTCGCCGCTATCCTTGTCGATCCGTGCGGCTTCCTCGTAGTACTCCTTCGCCTCTTTCAGGTACTTCTTCGCGTTCTCCGGTTCGTAGGAAACAAGATTCTTGAGGAGCAGTGCGAGGTTGTTTATGAGACTTGAGTATGCCGGACTCTCATCTCTTACCAGATACTCGAGTATCTCCTTTTCGAGTTTTAAGTAGTTGTAAGAGGATTCTGCATCAGCCTGCCCGCGCTTTATCGTCTCGTAATGTTGAATATAGAAGACGAACCTCTCCGCGTCATCCGTAATCTCAAGGAATTCTTCCCTCATGCGTTTTAGTTCTGTTCTGTCCGTCATCTTGCTGCCTCGCTCTTGAAACGATTGACAATTTCCACTATACTATCTGCTGATGCTCAACTCATAAAGTACCCGAGCATGTTCGTTTATATCACATCTCCCGCCTGCCGGTACGATCCGAGCACCTTTAACCGCGCAACCATCCCCTCGATCGACTGCACAGCATCATGGATCGCATCGTCGTGGATGTGCCCCTGAAAGTCGATATAAAAGAGATACTCCCCGAGTGCCTTCCTAGTCGGGCGTGACTCGATCTTTGTGAGGTTGATATCCCGCGATGCAAACTCAGCAAGCAGTTCATGAAGTGCGCCGGGTCGGTCTTTGTGCAGATCCACGATGATCGATGTCTTGTCCTGCCCGGTCGGTTGCGGGACAGCGGTTCCGAGCACGATAAATCTGGTATGGTTCTCATCAACGTCCTGAATCTCTTCAAAAAGTATTTTAAGCCCGTATCTCAGCGCGGTATCCGCGGATGCGATCGCAGCAATGCCGTCCTGAGCCGATGCGAGTTCCGCGGCGTGTGCTGTGCTTGCAGCCACCTGAATCTCCGCATCGCTAAAATGCCTCTGCAAAAACTGCCTGCACTGCGCGGTAGCCTGTGGATGCGAGATGATCGTTTTGATGGGCGCGGTCTCGCTTTTCGCAAGTAGGGCGTGTTGTATCGGAAGGATGATCTCGCCGACGATCGTTACATGGTACTTCAGCAGCGCATCGAGCGTTGCCCCGACTGAGCCCTCAAGCGAGTTTTCTACCGGAATAACTCCAAAATCTACCCTGTTTCCAACGGAAGCCGCAATCTCGCCGACGTCGCTGAAATACACGAACTCAGCAGGCTCGGTACTCCATCTCTTCGCTGCCTGTTCGCTGAATGTGCCTGCAGGTCCGAGTACCCCTATCGCCATCTTGCGGTCGCCGCGGTTTATTGCGCTGCCGATCACGACAGAGAAGAGATCTGACATGGCTTTGGGGGGGTTCTCGGTCGTGCCGACCGCGATCCGCTCATCGGGGTACGCCACCTGCTCGCATACCGCAACAGGGATCGAAAACCCGTGATCCAGCAGGAACTTCGAGACCTCCTGCAGATCAAACCGCGCATCAGGAAGGACGAAGACGGTCTTGCCAAGTTCCAGTTCGGATAGGATCATCTCCTTTGCTCGATTGATATCGCGTGCATGGGCTGTCACCGCTGCAAGCTCGGTCTGCTCGATCTTGAGTCTTGCAGACACGACCTGCATCGACGAGATCCCGGGCACGATCGCATCGCCCGCTTTTGCAAACCGTCCGAGACCGGAGAGCATTGGGTCACCTGTCGAGAGTACCACTGCACCATCTGGCAGTTCCGAAATCCTCTTGTAGTCCTCGATCTCGTGGCAATCGCTCCTGATATGATCCTTCGCCAGTTCGATCGCACGCTTCGATCCGTAGACCACGGATGCGTTCTCGATTGTATCGATCGCCTCTGCGGTCAACAGATTCCTGCCTGCACCAACGCCTACGATCTTCATCGTGGAAACTATGCGGCGAATGGTATTAAACGAGTTGGGTTCGCCCGGACGAGTTGGCAACCCCGAAACGAAAACTTTAAATATGCTGTTGCCTTATATAAAATGGGTTGAATCATGAAAAGCAGGATCGGAACAATGGGTTTGGTAGCTTTGACATATGTAGTGATGGTGAGGCGGGAATAATTGTCTCTCTTTTTCACTCGTTACTGTACATATCCGTGCATCCGAACATCCATGCAAGCCAGCCGTGCATCACGATTGGAGGCTGAGGTGAGAAGACGGATCTGATAACAGTAATAATCATACTCGCCATCACAGGCATCGCGGTCGGGCTTGCGAGCGGGCTGCTCGGCGTCGGCGGGGGTTTCATCATGGTTCCGGTGCAGTTCTGGGTATTCCAGGCGATGGGCAATCCTCCGGATATTGCGATCCTGCTTGCGTTCGGAACGAATCTCCTTGTCGTGCTGCCAACCGCTGCAAGCAGCGCAGTGGGGCACAGCAGGAGGGGTGCGGTCTGGTGGCGGGCTGGCATATTTCTTGGCATTGCAAGCGCTGTTGGAGCAGTGATCGGCGCTACGATCGCGGCACATCTGCCTGCCGGGGTGCTGACAGTTTCATTTGGCATAGTGATCCTTGCAGGCGCCATCAGGATACTCACCGCGAAGCCTCCAACGATTACGGAAGAGCCGAAGGATAGCCCGCTTCTCTGGGTGGCTTGCGGCTTTCCGATCGGCATCGTGGCAGGTACCGTCGGGATCGGTGGCGGCGTATTGATGATTCCAGTGATGGTGCTCCTGCTCAAGTTCAGGATGCATCTGGCAGTTGGAACATCGAGTGCGGTGATGATAGCAACGAGCATCGGCGGCGTTATTGGTTACGTCGTCAACGGACTCGGCGTTCCGGGTCTGCCTGCGTACTCGATCGGGTATGTGAATATCGTATCGTGGCTTGCGCTTGCGGTAACGAGCGTACCGATGGCGCAGGTCGGCGTCATGGCTGCACACAAACTGCCCACGAAGGAACTGAAATACGTCTTCATCGCTTTGATGACGTATATGGGGCTTAAGATGATCGGGGTGTTTGGGTGGCTTGGACTGTTGATATGAGGGCTGCCTGAAATCGCCAACATGCCATTTCAATACCGGTTCGGATTGAGCAGTCACCCGATCCACAGAGTAACTCTTCTGCCAAGATCGGTCAGATAGTAGATCAGGTAATTCCCTTCCTGCCGTGCGCACACGAGACCACCCTCCTTGAGCACCGAGAGATGGTATGACATCTTCGAGTACGCATATCCGGTCATCGCAACAATAAGACAGACGCACATCGGCTGCACCGAGAGCGCAAAGATCACCCTGACCCGCACAGGATCGGATAGCGCACGTGCGACCGAGACGATATCCCCTATCGTCTGGTCGTCAGGCAACGATTCTACGATTCCCACGATTCCGCCTTTCTCTTCGAATTCACACCGGATAGAATCCGGGATCTCTGTCTCTTTCGTACCTTCCATGATTTCAAACCTCTTTGAAACCGCAAAGTTTAAGTACCATTGTTTCAAACATTGTTGAAACGTTGGTAAACATCGCAGATAACGTTTACCATTCAAGGGAGGCATCGCGATGGAATCAGGCAACACCACACCAATCAGTACCCGAATCTGTGCAGAGTGCACAGAAAGACTGCTTGACAGGGATAGACTCGTCTTATCGAAGGATGGCTCGATGTTCACAAGGATTCTGTACCCAACAGATGGATCTGATGTGGCAGAATATTCCCTTGGTTGGGCTATCGATCTGGCTGAATCAACCGGAAGCGAAATATTCGTGCTGCATGTCGTAGAAGATGGCAAAAGGCTTGATCACAGTGGTCTGGATATTCTCAGGGAGATTGGTGAGGAATTTGTGCAGAAGGCATGCAAAAAGATCGAGGAGCGTGGAATCGTAGCGCACCCGACAGTTGTCGATGGAAAACCGTACCACGAGATCATAAATTTCGCTAAATCAGAGGCGATTGAGATGATCGTGATGGGCACACATGGCGTTGGCGGGCTGTCGCGTGCTCTGCTTGGAAGCGTTGCTGACCGTGTAATCAGAACATCCTCATGTCCTGTATTGCTCGTGCCAGCGATGGCTGAGAAGGTGAAGGATGACCGTTGAATCGCTGCTGCTGATCGGGCTTGACACCCTCAGGGAGTATCTGGCGCTGCACGTACTGATGTGTCTCGTGCCTGCGTTTTTCCTTGCAGGCGCCATCGCATCGCTATTTTCGAAAGAGTCCGTGCTGCGCTACTTCGGAGCCGATGCACCCAAATACATCTCGTACAGCGTGGCATCGGTAAGCGGCGTACTTCTTGCGGTATGTTCCTGCACGGTGCTGCCGCTCTTCGCCGGGATCTACAAACGAGGTGCTGGCATCGGTCCTGCGTCAACGTTCCTATTCGCAGCGCCCGCGATCAACCTGCTTGCAATCGTCTACACTGCACAGATACTCGGCTTTGAGATCGGCGCTGCCCGTGCGGTGGCGGCTGTTGGCATCTCAATCGTAATAGGGCTCGTCATGGCCACGGTCTTCCGAAGCGAGGATAGAGCGAAGGGCAGGATGATCTCGGCTGCTGGCGAGAGCGAGATCAACCCGATGCACCAGACCACCATCTTCATGCTTCTCCTCGCCATCCTTGTGCTCGGCGGCGTCATCGAGGCGTGGCTGTGGCGGGGACTGATCATTGGTCCGCTGGTGCTTCTGACGGTCTACGTTTCAAGAAAGTGGTTTGATGATGAACAGCTCCACGACTGGATGCATGAGACGTGGGACCTCACAAAGAAGATATTCCCGCTCTTGCTGGTGGGTGTATTCTTTGCAGGCATAATCGTTGAAATGGTACCATCAGACCTTGTTGTGCGATTTGTTGGCGGAAACTCGGTACAGAGTAATCTGATAGCGTCGGTTGCAGCGGCACTGATGTATTTTGCGACACTCACTGAGGTCCCGATCATCAACTCACTCACCCGGCTCGGGATGGGACCGGGACCTGTGCTTGCGATGCTTCTTGCGGGACCTGCGCTCTCGCTTCCGAACATGATCGTGATCAGCCGTGTGATGGGTGTCAGGAAGGCATCAGTCTACATCACACTCACTGTAATCCTTGCTACCGCAGCAGGATTTGTGGCTGGAAATACTATATGGAGATAAGAATATGGATATAATTGTAAAGGTATTCGGATCAGATCCCCCTTGCGCCAAATGCAAGGTGGCTCATGACACCGCGAAGAAAGTTTCGGAGAGGATCGGAGCGGGTGTTGTTGTTGAAAAGCACAGCGCTCTCAGCGAAGAAGGCGATGAGTACGGGATCATGATGACCCCGACCGTTGTCGTCAACGACGAGATCGTGGTCGTCGGCAAGGCGCCATCTGAGAAGAAACTGGAAGAGATCATCAGATCGAAGATGTGAAATGAGACTGAAATTCGAGGTGAATCATGAAGAATGAAAAAGAGATTAAACAATTTGTAAAGGATCGATATGCCAGTGTTGCATCAAATGAGGGTTCTTGTTGCTCATGTTGTAACTGCAACACAGACATTGTTGAACATGCAAAATCGATGGGATATTCGGAGGCAGAAATCAGAAATATCCCGGAAGGATCTGTGATGGGGCTTGGTTGCGGCAACCCAACCGCACTGGCAGAATTAAAAGCAGGCGAAACCGTTTTAGACCTTGGTTCTGGCGGAGGCGTGGATGTTTTTCTTGCAGCCCAAAAAGTCGGTGAGACCGGGAACGTTATCGGCGTGGATATGACGTCTGAGATGCTTGAAAAGGCAAGAGATAACGCAAAGGTGGGCAGCTACAAGAATGTTGAGTTCAGGGCAGGTGAAATAGAGAACTTACCTGTGGAGGATGATTCTATCGACGTTGTCATAAGTAATTGCGTCGTCAATCTCTCCCCGGATAAATTAGCCACCTACAAGGAGGTATTCAGGGTTTTAAAGCCGGGTGGCAGGGTTCTTATATCTGACATTGTAACCGAAGGAGAACTCCCCGAGGATATCAGGCAGAGCTTTGACGCGTGGACAGACTGTATCGCAGGAGCTCTGGAGACGCAAGAATATCTGGACACGATTACGAAAGCGGGTTTCCGAGATGTTACGGTCGTTGCCAAACACCCTTTTTACGAGCCTAGAATGGACGACAGACTTGCAGGGAAGATCGTCAGTATTCAAGTACGAGCATATAAATGAGGTGATACAATGGTAGGCGGATGTAGTTGCTGTGCTCCAAGGGAAGTGAAGCGGACGCTTGTAAATATCGGCGATGCCACCATCGGTCTTGTAAAGCTGGACCGGGTCTTTGAAGAGTTGTACAACTCTAAAAAGAGTCCCAACGATGTCGATGGTGAAGAGATCGTGGATTTGGCATCGTTTTACAATTATATTCCGGCGGATGCGGTCGGCGCGTATGCTGAGGCGCTGCTGGAGGAATATAAGGAATTCTACAGGGATAAGGAGTGTACAACGGCATGAAATTTGTTGAGAGTGATTCGAGTGAGGGATATGAACAGAAATAAATATATATTATTGGTTGCGATCGTATTGCTCTCAAGCATGTCTATGGCATGTGTCACGGAAGATGATGCGGCGCCAGATAAAGGCGGCTCTGCCAACGTGGTCACGCCCGGAGACTCTGAAAGCAAGGACAGCCAGACCGAACCAGCGGTCGAGATCATTCTCTTCCATGGGGCGCGCCGGTGCACCAGTTGTATTGTAACAGGGCAGTTGCTGAATGAGGTCTTGCACACCTACTACAGTGGCGAGGTAGAGAATGGGACGATCACGTTTCGAGAGGTGAACGCAGAGACTGATCGAAAGACCGCGGTAGAGTATGGTGTCAGATACGTATCGGTATATATCAATCATGAGATATATCCTGATGCATTCAAATACTATGTTGATCCTGATCGTTTCGCGGAGGGAATGCGAAAAAAGATCGATGAGGCGCTGCTGAATGGATCTTAGTCTTGCCACTGTGCTTCTGGCTGGCTTTGTGGTCTCGATTGAGCCGTGCGCCCTGACAATTGATCTCTTGATCATAGGATATATAACGGGCGTAGAAGATGACGATAAAGTCTCAACAGGCTGGATCCGGGGTTTTCTTGCGGGTCTTGCGTTCATCACCGGCAGATCGATCACTTATGCTGCGATGGGCGTCTCTGCCGCATTTATCGGCATCCATGCGAGCAGCACGGTGCAGGCATACTCAGGGCTTGCGGCTAGTATCATCATGGGACCTGTGCTGATATTAGTCGGGCTTTCATGCTCGGGTGTGATCAATCTCAACATGGCGGCAGGACACAATATGCTAAGAGCGGCAAGGGACCGGCTGGTCAAGCACGGGATCCTTGGCGCACTGGCCCTGGGCATCCTATTCGGGCTTGCGATCTATCCATGCAGCACGCCGATCCTGATTGCGCTCCTAACTATGGTGGCGGTTAAGGCAGACCTCGTACACGGTCTGGTGCTGATGCTTGCCTACGGCATGGCGCTTGGAGCCCCGATACCATTCATTGCAAGCGGCGCGGTCGGGGTGAAGACTTATGCAGAAAAGACCGCACATCTCGGGATATGGTTTAAGAAGGTGGCTGGTGTGCTGCTTGTTGCTTTTGGGCTGTATTATCTTCTGCCGTGGATCAGGGGCATCGTTTGATGCGTGCTGTTTATGGAGATAACCTGCTCGCCGCATAAGCAAGAGATGTATTAATTATGGTTACAGACGATAGATGTGAACAGATGAAACATATAAAAAGACTGATAACCGCAGGAGTTTTGATCTGTGCGGTAGTGCTGCTCGCCGGATGCGTAACCACACCCATCGCCGATTCGGTGGAGATCGAGAACGTAACCACAGAGAAGGACACGTACCACTCAGGCGAGATCGTGAATATCACGGTGGTGCTCAAATCCGCAACAGACGTGAGTGGGGTCTACACCAATATATCAGGGATCATGAACAAGCGGGGCAAGAACATGCTCTTTAAGGAGACCACGACAAACCTCACCAGCGGGCTTAACAATGTGACGTTCGCATACACGATGCCTGCGTGCTCATCCTGCTCAGGCATATCGGAGGGAACGTATCATTTCAACACATCAGTGGTTTACGGTAACGTTACGGTCGCAAACTCGACGTACAGCGTCGTCCTGAAACAGTAGACGCATGGCTGGCTATGGGCGTACGAAGATCGCTGCGGCTGTGGTCATCGCCGCATTTTTGATAGCAACGCTTACAGCTACAGCGGACGCCGCAGACGAGCAAGTGAGCATAATAGTCTTTTTTGATCCGGATTGTTCGCACTGCAAGGATGCTGATGGGGTGCTGGATCGGATCGAAGGGCAGTTCGGGGACCGGATACTCATCAGCGAATACGATTCCAACACGGCTACCGGAATTAAGATGATGGACGGGTACGGGATCGTTGAGATCCCTTCGATGGTGGTGCAGGAGAAAGAGATCATACTGTACAGCGATTACGAAAACAATCTCTCAAAACTGGAGAGTCTTCTCGTAAGTTCAATAAATAACGCGCTTTATGAGCCGGAGATAGGGGTGTATAAGGAGATCATCCCTGTCAAGTTAAATCCCGGCGAGAACGTTACGGTAACGATATCTGTGGCAAATAAGAAGAATATAACGACAGATGTTATCCTGATCGACAGTTATCCTGATTTTTTTAGCATAATAGGGGGCGAAACTGTATGGAACGGGATACTATCTCCGGGAGATGCGAGAAACATAACTTATGTGGCTCATATTGATCCGAAAGCTCCCTCGGGAAATCATAAGATAGAAGGAGCGCAGATACTCTACCGAAGCGGGGACGCAGAGAAAAGTGCGGTTTCAAATACGGTGATCATCCGTATATCGGTAGTACTGACTTTGTTTACGGTGTTTCTGGCAGGATTGGTAGCAGGGGCAAATCCGTGCCTCTTTGCAGTGGTGGCTTTCATGGCGGCGATGATACTATCGAATACCGAAAAGAAGCTCGAAGTCATGAAATTCATTGTTTTCTTCTCTTTCGGGATATTTCTGGTATATCTCCTGACCGGAATCGGGCTTTTGTCATTTGCAAGCGATCTACGTTCATTAAACCTCGTTCTCGGAGCGATCACCATAGCGCTGGGCATCATGCACATCTACGACTACTTTTACATAAAGATAAAGGCGAAATCACTCTTCGAGAGTTCCAGGTTTATGAAAGGCGTGATGGAACGGATGGTTAAGGAGAATAGTGTCCTCTCTGCGCTGGGCCTGGGCGCCCTATTCTCGCTTGTGAAAGCACCGTGCGTGGGCGCGATCTACCTGACGATACTAAACCTCATCGCGGTACAGAAAGCGGAAC
>JAUWGA010000066.1 GCA_030606635.1 Methanosarcinales archaeon | reverse complement strand
CACGAATACGGGACCACGTCAGAGCAACTCGCAAGCGTGGCTGTGAAGAACCATCACAACGCAACGATGAACCCGAAAGCGCAGTATCGAAATGAGCTAACGGTCGAGGCGGTGCTGCGATCGACGATGATAGCGGATCCGCTGCACATACTCGACTGCTCGCCGCTCACGGACGGCTCTGCCACTGTGGTGCTTGCGCCAGCAGAGACCGCAAGAAAGTACACAGACACCCCGATCTACATCAAAGCGAGTGCACAGGCGTCCGATACCATATCCCTGCACGACCGTGCAGATATCACCACGCTCGCTGCAACCACGTCTGCCGCATCCCGCGCATACAAGATGGCAGGAATGACGCCTTCGGATATCGATTTTGTGGAGGTACACGACTGCTTCACGATAGCAGAGATATGCGCGATCGAGGATCTCGGATTCTTTGAGAAGGGGACCGGCGGGAAGGTGACCGAGGACGGGGTAACAGCGATCGATGGCGATCTGCCAGTGAATCCGTCAGGCGGTCTGAAAGCCTGCGGGCATCCGGTAGGCGCGACAGGGATCAAGCAGGTCGTTGAGATTGCGCAGCAACTGAGGGGCGAAGCAGGAAAGCGGCAGGTCGCAGGCGAGGTCGGGATGGCGCACAATGTCGGAGGATCAGGCGGGACTGCTGTGGTGCACATTCTTACGAGGTGAGTGGGAACGCGGGGCGGGTTGGCGGACGATTTTTTTCATGTCCTGCGAAAGCCCCGGGCTTTCAGTAACATTTATATATACTCATACAAAACATTCAATTGGATGGTTCACCTCTGAATAAAACATAGAAGGGGTATGGATGGATAAGCAAAGAGATATCTTGATTGAACGGCTCGAAGAGAAGGTGAAGGCTAGAGATCATACGATCACAGAGATGGCTAAATCGTCGCCTGTGGCTGAAGATCGAATTGCTGCACTCGAGGTGACGGTGAAAGAGTTAAAAGGCAGTATGGCGGGGTTACTGGATGAATTGCTCTATCAGAGGTCACTGATCGACGAGATGCAGCAGAAAGACACGCCCGATCCGGAAGAAGAGAAAGAGATCGAATCTACCGAGTACATCATAGCGGAGAATACCCCGAGAACGCACCATGGACGCGGAGGGACTGACGATATTATCGTTGTCTGCTGACCGATGACTGATTGCACATGCACATCAAGGAAATAGAGTTCGACAACTTCAAATCGTTTGGAAAAAAGGCGAAGATTCTATTTTTCAACGATTTCACTGCCATATCCGGACCGAATGGTAGCGGGAAGTCCAACATAGTGGATGGTATCATCTTCGCGCTCGGTTTATCCGGTTCTAGGACGATGCGGGCAGAGAAACTGACCGATCTGATATTCAACGGGAATGGAACCAAGAAGGGAAATGGGAATGGGAATGGAAACGGCAGTGGCACAGGCGTTACCAAATCCGCCATGGTAACGGTCAGGTTCGACAACAGCGACCGGAGTTTCCCCCTCGACGATGATACGATCGAGATCACCCGCAGGATCAGGCAGACAAATAGCGGGTATTACAGTTACTACTACTTCAATGACCGCGCATGTACGCTCACCGAGATACATGCGAACCTCGCCAAGGCAGGGATACGACCAGAGGGCTGCAACGTGGTCATGCAGGGCGATGTGACCAGGATCACAGAGATGACCCCTACCAATCGGAGGAAACTCATCGATGAGATTGCAGGCGTTGCGGAGTTTGATGAGAAGAAGGATCGGGCGTACAGCGAACTGGATACTGTGCGCGAACAGATCGAACGGATCGAGATCATCCTCTCTGAAGTGACGCAGCAGCGGAGGAAACTGAAGAGAGAGCGCGATCAGGCGATGAAGTACCAGTCCTTAAAGGACGAGAGAAAGCGGTACGAGGCGTTCACGATCCTTGCAAAACTTAAGAATGCGACAAACGAGCAGGAGTCGGTGTCAAAAGATATAGGTAGCAAAGAGGATCTCGAAAACGAGTTATTATCGGATATAGTCGAGAAAAAGCGCGAGCTTTCGGATATAGAATCTTCTTTAAGGGATTTAAGTGAGAAGATCGCGCATAAAGGCGAAGATGAGCAGATCCGGATAAAAAAGGAGATCGAACAGATCCGGGGAGACATCTCCAGATCAGTGGACTCGATTGAACTGCTCGAACATGAGATCCAGGATATCAAGAAAGAACGGCAGCGATTGTTTATCGAGATCGATACCGGCAACAATCTGCTCTCGGAAGTCGAAGAGAAGATCAGCGATGAGCATCTGCGGAAAGAGAGTGTTCTGGCAGAGGTTGAGGCGAACGAGTCTGAACTGATGCTGATCCACAGCAAAATCAGCGAAGTGGATGCGAAGTATGCAGAGACCCGGGATCGGTTGGATGAGGTGCGGAAGACGGTAGAAACTGCAAAATCTGCCAAGAACGAACTCCAGCGGGAGCAGGATCGGCTTCTGGATGCGATACGGCGCAAGAACGGAGAGGAAGGAGAGATACAGGCAGAGATTACGGACGCAGAGAAGAGTATCACATCGGTCGATGCCGACACCGAAGATCTGAAAAAAGAGATCAGCGAGTGCACAAAAAACATAACAACCCTGATCGGCGACCGGAGCGATCTCGAACGAAACGGATCGAAGTTAAAGCCGGAACTTGACGAGATCGAGAAGCATCTTGGTGAGGTGTACCAGGAGTATGCCCGGGCAGAGGCGCGCGTCAAGGCGGCTGAGGATCTGCGGTACCCACATGCCGTGAAAACGATATTAAACGCGAAAGATGCGAGAGAACTGCCAGGGATATACGGCACGATCGCATCGCTTGGCAGGGTCGAGCAGAGATACGCGGTCTCGCTAGAGATCGCTGCCGGCGCCCGGATGCAGAATATCGTGGTGGACAGCGATGCGACCGCGTCTCATGCGATCAACCTCCTTAAGCGAAAATCCGCAGGGAGGGCAACGTTTCTGCCGCTAAACAAACTGAGATCCAATTTTTCGTACGGAAACCTTCCTGATAACGAGGGAGTCCTTGATTATGCTATAAATCTGGTAGATTTCGATCCGAAACTCGAAAAAGCATTCAGATATGTATTCCGGGACATGGTGGTGGTCGATACACTTGGTACCGCGAGGGAACTGATTGGCAGGCACAACATGGTCACGCTCGACGGGGAACTGCTCACAAAAGCAGGCGCCATGACCGGTGGATCGAGGGGAGATCGTGGATCGCATTTTGCAGCAATGGAGCAGGAGAAACTCGTAAAACTTGCAGAAGATATCACAGAATACGATTCACGCAGGAAGAGTCTTGTCGAGAGGGTCGATTCGATCGATAAACACGTCTTGTCTATAAACAGCGAGATAAATGAATTCGAGAAGGACATTGCAAAGAAACAGCTTCAGATCGAGGAGGTCGCAGGAAGGGGCGAGAGACTGACTGCAACCATCCGTAATAAGAAGCAGGCACTCGAAGATATCAAGGTGGAGCGGGAAGGGATGCGCAATCAGATGGGCGAGATCGAAGGAAAGATTACGTCCGGGGCAGATCAGATACGCAAACTCGACAACCGCATCACAGAACTGGAGCGTGAACTTGGAGACTCAGAGATACCGGAGCTAAACACCCAATCCGACAGAATAAAATCCGAGATAAATAGACTGCGGGAAAGAATCCGTGACATCGAGACAAATATAAAATCGCTTATCCTTGAGACTGAAAATACAAAAACAAAACTTGAGACCGGTAACAACCGCATAAAAGAACTCGAAGAAAGGAAAAACGATCACCGATCAAAGATTACGCAGTACAGGGAAGGTATCTCTGTTTTCGAGACGAAACTCGAAGAGAAGACCGAGAGGGCGCAGCAACTCGATTGCGAACTCTCGTCGCTGCAGGAAGAGCGCACAGAGGTGCAGCAGCAACGCGAGACCGCGGCTACAAAGCTTGGCGAATCGGAGAGGCAGCTTGATCAGGTGCGCTGGGATGCGCAGGCGCTTGAAGCGACAAAGGATGCGCTTGGCGAGCAGATCGATATGCTCCGCGCCGAAATCGAGAGATCCGGCATCACAGAACCGATCGATGAACCCGGGGAGATCCCGACCGAAGAAGAGGTGCGCACCCGCATCAGGGGGATTGATTCAGCGATGGAGAAACTCGAACCTGTCAACATGCGTGCGCTTGAGGAGTACGAGGAAGTGGACGCACGGGTATCCACGCTCAAAGAGAGGACAGATACGCTCTCTGTGGAGCGAAACGAGATCATAGACCGGATCGATAAGTACGAGACCTTAAAGAGGCAGACATTCTTTGAAACGTTCTATAATATCAATGAAAATTTCAGATCGATCTTTGCGGAACTCTCGGGCGGTTCTGGCGAATTGATCCTTGAAAACAATGACGATCCGTTTGCAGGCGGCATGACGATCCGGGCGCAGCCGGCAGATAAGACGCTGCAGCGGCTCGAGGCGATGTCTGGCGGAGAGAAGAGCTTGACCGCGCTTGCATTCATCTTCGCGATCCAGCAGCATAGCCCTGCACCGTTCTATGCCTTCGACGAGATCGATATGTTCCTCGACGGCGCAAATGTCGAGCGGATCGCATCCAGAATCGAGAAATCGGCAAAGAGCGCACAGTTCATCATTGTAACGCTTCGAAAGCCGATGATACAGGCAGCAGACCATACGATCGGCGTTGCGATGCAGGAGAATGACATATCGAGCATCACAGGGGTGCATTTGAATTAGAAACTGCTATAGCTAGTTAAATGGTTAGAAGAATTCTCTGCATCGCGCTGATCCTGATTCCGGTGCTGATCACAGGGGCTTGCATCGATGAGGGGGAGACAGAACAGAATACGAGACCGGAGAGTGAGATCATGCTGCCGGAACCAAGAACCACAGGCGAAATATCGATCGAAGAAGCAATGCTCCACCGCAGGTCGGTCAGACGGTACACGAAGGAGGCGATCACGCTAAACGATCTCTCCCAGTTGCTCTGGGCGGCGCAAGGCATCACGTCAGAGGAGGGGTTTCGAACAGCGCCGTCAGCAGGCGCGCTCTATCCGCTGGAGGTGTATGTGGTCGCAGGAAACGTGGACGGACTTGCAGGTGGCGTATACCGTTACCGGGTAGAGGGACATACGCTCCAGAGGATCCGCGACGGCGATCTTCGGGGGAATCTCTCCGAATGTGCGCTTAAGCAGACTCAGATAACTGATGCTTCCGTTGATATCGTGTTTGCTGCCGTTTTTGAGCGTTCCACCGCCAAGTACGGGGAGAGGGGCGTCCGGTATGCCTATATCGAGGCGGGACATGCAGCGCAGAACGTGTATCTGCAGGCAGAGTCATTGGGTCTCGGCGTGTGCGCAGTAGGCGCGTTCTATGAGCAGGAGGTCTCCGAACTGCTCGCGCTTTCCCGTGACGAGACTCCGATCTACATACTAACGGTCGGGAATGTGTGACCCCCGATCTCATTTTTTCATCATATTCGTATCGCTTTTGGCGTATGCTTGGCGCAGATAGTCTCCGGTATATCAACAACTTACCAGATCCTACGAAGAACACGAGGAACGTTTGCGCCGGCACACCCGCGCTACAAGCCATTACCTTTTTATGTTATCAAGCGATCTTATGAGTGACACCCAACCACAATGCTGGGGTAGGGTAGCTGGTCATCCTATGGGACTGTGGATCCCACGACCCGGGTTCAAATCCCGGCCCCGGCCTACCGACATACCAACCCGCTTCACCCATGACAGGAAACAACATTCCAACTATTGCCACGGTCTGCTCGCACACAAGTCTCCAGATATTCGACGGCGCGCGCAAAGAGGGATTTAAGACGCTCGGCATCTGTCTCGGAAAGCCCCCTAAATTTTATGACGCATTTCCGAGAGCAAAGCCGGATGAATTCTTTCCTGTCGACTCGTATCAGGAGATAGTCGAAAAAACTCCTGAACTGATAGAGAAAAATGCAATCATTATCCCTCACGGGTCCTTTGTCGAGTACCTCGGAGCATCAGACTTTGCGCGCCTTGAGATTCCGAGTTTCGGTAACAAGGCGGTGCTCGAATGGGAATCTGACCGGGCAAAGGAGCGCGAGTGGCTCACAAGCGCAGGTGTTCCTGTGCCGGCTGAGTTTTCGTCGCCTGACGAGATCGACCGCCCAGTGATCGTGAAGTATCATGGCGCAAAAGGCGGGCGCGGGTTTTTCATAGCAAAGAACAAAGAGGAATTTGAGGAGCAGATCAAACCTGGTCAGGAGTACGTAATCCAGGAATTCGTGCTCGGGTCGAGATACTATCTGCATTTCTTCTACTCTCCGCTCAGAACTGATGGTTACCGTGTCGGGGATGGTACGCTCGAACTGCTTGGAATCGACAGACGGATCGAGTCCAACATCGATGAACTCTACAAGATCGGCGCGTCTTCGGGCATCGATCCGAGTTTCGTGGTCACAGGTAACCTGCCGATGGTTCTGCGTGAGTCGTTGCTGCCCAAGGTATTCGATCTCGGCGAGAGGGTTGTTGCGCGGTCGATCGAACTCTTTGGCGGGATGATCGGTCCGTTCTGCCTCGAAACGATCTGCACCGACACGCTCGAGTTCAAGGTCTTCGAGATCTCAGCCCGGATTGTTGCAGGCACGAATCTGTTCATATCCGGCTCTCCGTACTCTGATCTGATCGAACCCGATCTATCCACCGGAAAAAGGATCGCGCAGGAGATCAAGCTTGCGATCGATATGGATCGGCTTGGGGATGTTGTGTCTTAGTTCCGGTGCTTAGCAGCTTTCCTGAACGACTTGCGGCAGGAAAGGATCCGTGGGTAGTAGAATCGTAATTAGTAGACGAGGATTATACAATTTAAGGGGCAGGGGGTTTGTTGCGTTTGACACAGACGATTTCCGGATCAGCCGCAAACCCAAATCCCCAAACTGGACCCTTTTCCACATACACTTTTACCGCAGTTCCCGAACCACTGCCGCAACCATCGCATCAACAGGTGGCTTTCGCCCTGTCCATATCGAAAACGCCTCCGCGCCCTGATGCACGAGCATCCACACACCACCGATGACGGTTGCGCCTTTTTGCTCCGCTTCCAGAAGCAGCCTTGTGCGGCGGGGGTTGTACACGATATCGAACACGGCAAGTCCGGGGCGCAGGAGATCGGAGGGAACTGGTGTTGCATCGACATCGGGATGCATCCCGACCGATGTGGCATTGATCAGGATGTCCGCGTCAGCGATCTTCTCTGGTAGCGCGCCAAGCCCGGTGCTCTCGATCGAAGGGGTTTTCCCGAGTTCGGATAGTCCGCTTCGCACATCGCGGGCAAGTCGGTCTGCGCGTTCCCCTGTCCGGTTCGCAATGACGATCTCTCCGCCACTGTATCCGAACTGAAACGCAATCGCCCGCGCCGCACCACCCGCACCGATGATCAGGATATTCCTGTCCGCAACAGTGACGCCAGCATCCTCAAGCGCACGCATCGCGCCGATTCCATCTGTGTTGTGCCCGGTGATACCATCAGCGAAGTCGATCGTGTTTACAGCGCCGATCCGCGCTGCGATCGGATCAGGCTCGACGTATTTCAGCGCCTCTTCTTTGAGCGGGATGGTCAGGTTAAGTCCGCCGAACCCGAGTGCTTTTGCCCCGTATATCGCATCTTTAAGGTCTGAGGGGCGCACCCTGAACGCGTGATATGTGCACGGCATCCCGAGCGCTCCGAATGCCGCGTTATGCATAGCAGGGGACATGCTATGTTCGATCGGATCGCCAAGCACTGCGTAAACTTTCATCATGTATCAGTGGGCGGCTTTCGATCTTAAACTTCCCTGAAAGGTATTGTAATGCAACATATCCACTACCCTGGCCTGTGCTTGCGTATGCCTGCGTACAGACACTTACCTTACAACCACTTTTTCAGATCGCTTTATCCGCCTTCTCTTTGTACCCGCAGATGAGTAACGCTGGGCCGGACCGGGTCGCTTGTATGCCACATTGCTGTGCTCTACCAGTCGAACCTTGCCCTTTCTGCCCCTGATCTTCACCCATTGGATACTTCCTGTTTTTCCCATATCTTACACCTCTGGTAATTTCGATATCGACCGTTTTATCGCATCGATCTGTTCTTCCGGATCCACGATCTTTGTAACGTCCATTTATGATAACTCCGATATTGTGTCGGACTGTGATTTTAGTTCCGACACTCTTAAAAGTTGTGCTGCATCCCATCCGGATCGAACTTTTATATCGAATACGATCAAAAACAGAGATAATGCTCACATTCATCGCATTTTTCGCAAGCATAGCTCTGATACATGTATTATCAGTCCGCATGCGAATACATCCATTTCTCTCCCTGATCTCGGCTGCTTTTGTCTACGGGATACTGTGCAGGATGGATTATCACTCAATCATTGTACACATCACATCCGGTCTCGGGGGCATCTTTTCTGTGTTGTGTATCGTCATATTTTCCGGTGTTACCATTGCCGAGTTCTTGAATAGAACAAAAGGCATTAAAACTATCATAAACGACATTTTAATAATTTTTAAGCGTGATTGCTCATTTGTACCTCTTTTTTCAGGGTATTTATTAGCCATTCCGGCAATGTGTTGTATAACCGCGTTTATCATTCTAAACCCGGTTATAGAGGGGATTGTTCTGAAAGTAAAATCGTCAGAAAGGAAATTTACATACATGCTCGCCATTGGAACTGTAATATCCTATAATTTGATATATCCGTCACCTGTTATCATTGTGATCACCGATACGCTCGATATTGATCCATTTGATACGTTAGTGGTGAGTATTCCATTATCCGCACTGCTTTTGATCATTTCTTACTATTACCTGCGCACAAACGTTGAGATACTGCCAGAAAAAATTCATACATCATTCAGATCATCCCTAAAAGCATGGAGTCCGATTGCAATCCCAATACTGCTGATTTTACTTGGTCTTATTGTTGATAACCAGATCACAAATTTTCTCGGCGATGTCAATGTCGCCCTGCTCATAGGCGTATCAGTCTCGATAGCCCTCGCAAAAAGACATCTCTCTGCCGATGAGATTGGCGAAACTTTAAAGCGATCATCTGGTAGAGCAGGCAGGATACTCCTTGACCTGTGTGGCGCAGGGGCACTCGGCAACATCATCGCGCACAGCGACTTTCCGATGGACGTGCTCGGGTTGGTAGAACAAAGTTTTATACCGATCATGTTGTCTCCGTTTCTGATCGCAATCTTCATCCAGACCGCGCAGGGTTCGAGGGTTGTCACAGCCATCGTCACTGCCAGTCTGGTGAAGGATCTTGCAGGTATGGAAACGGTGTTTATGATCTGTGCCGGGACATTCATCTTCTCT
>JAUWGA010000211.1 GCA_030606635.1 Methanosarcinales archaeon | reverse complement strand
ATACCTGACCTCCGCGGCAAACAACTTTGAGAAAGAAGGTAGCATCTCTGCTGGAACCCACCGGTGCTGCCTCATGCCGATCTCTATGCCGATGAGCGTGCGGAAATCATTTTTTTCCAGTTTCTTAAAAATTGCGCTGTTGAACATTGCGATAAGCCAGGGTCCGGATTCGAACCGGAATAGAATCGCTCTGCAGGCGATCGCGTTAGCCGCTCCGCCACCCTGGCGTTGTTCTGGTCACTGCTGCCGACCGGTCGGTGGTTTGCGGATCGACTCTTTGGTGTTATGCCATATAAAAGTGATGCCCGTGCTTTAGAAGTATTTATCTAGCAGTACTGCTACCATTACTCCTATGGCAGAGGATTCTGAGGTGTGCGTGATTGCAGAGAAGCCAAGGTCAGAGAATCCCGTGGTCGTTGAAGGGTTCCCCGGGATCGGGCTTGTAGGAAATATTGCGAGCCAGCAGATCATCGACGAACTGGACATGAAGTACCTGGGTGCGATCAATTCGAAACATTTCCCGCCGGTTGCGATGCTGCTCGAGGGGCGGGTGAGCATGCCTGTGCGGATCTACGAAAGCACGGAGAAAGAGATGATCGTGGTGGTATCGGATATCCCGATTCATCCGAATATCGCTTATACCGTCAGTAAATCTCTTGTTGACTGGGCAACGTCTGTTAATGCCCGTCAAATCGTCTCGATTGCTGGAATGCCGGTTGTAGGCGCGGATAATATCGTCTTTGGCGCAGCGACAACCGAGGAAGGGCTTGAGAGCATCAAGGACGAGGTTGAGATCTTCCAGATGGGGTCGATCTCAGGAATCGCAGGCAGTATCATGACCGAGTGCTTTACACGCAAGCTCCCTGCGATCAGTCTGCTCGGGAGCACCGCTGATCCGAACCCAAATCCGATTGCTGCCGCTGCTGTACTCAAGGTTATGAATAACCTGTACGACCTCTCGATCGATACTGATAGACTGGTCAAACAGGCGGAGGAGATCGAACTTGAGATGCAGAAACTTGCAGAGACTGTGAGAGAGACTGTTGAACAGGACGAGCCGCCAAAACCTCTTCCGATGTACGGGTGATCATGATGCGATGTATTGCACTGACCGGGATGTCAAATCACGTGATCAACGATTTGAAGAGCCGCTTGCTACGGACCATCGAGATCAGGAGCCCACACAACTTCTCTGGCGTACTGCACATTGATGTTGGCGATCCCGTGTTCGTATCCTCGACCAGCCCAAACGACATCACAGCAGGCACGACCGGGCTTCTTGCGCGGGTACAGCGGCGTGACATCAGCATACACAGGGTGGTTCAGAGTAACGACTTCTTCTACGAAGAGCGGGAAGCGATGATGGCGCGTGTCCAGCTGGTCGCAGAGGGTAGCGGCAGGGTGCAGCGCATCCTACAGTCTGAACTTGGCAGCGCGATGTTGGTGGATGTGGAAGAGCGACCGGTCTACGCTGCACAGTGAGTTTTGGTGGGTGCCACTTAAAATCTGTTGCTAACGTCTTGAAATTTGATTTTCACTGACTATACCATTAAATGAAAAAGTTCACACACCCGCGCACGCTCTTCTGCCCCGAATGCGGCAGAGA
>JAUWGA010000005.1 GCA_030606635.1 Methanosarcinales archaeon | reverse complement strand
CGTGATCACAGCAGACATTGGCGACTCGTTGGTGAATATCGCAAAGGAGATGATCAAATATGATAGGTCAAGTGCCGTCATTACAGAAGATGGAAAACCAATCGGTATCATAACCGAACGTGACATCTCACGCAAGATTATACCCGATGACAGGAAACCAAGTACCGTATCGCTTTCTGAGCTCATGACGTCTCCGTTGATCACAATTGATCAGCATACGCCGGTAAGCGACGCGATTCAGATGATGCTCTCGAATAAGATCAGAAGGCTGCCAGTCTTCCGAAACGATACATTAATCGGCATCATCACGAGTCAGGACATCGTTACCGTATCATCTGAGATGAGCGACACCCTGCGGGAACTCATGGAATCCGAGGGTGAATCCCTGCTGACATCAGATTTCGATGGTATGTGCGATGCCTGCGGGCAGTATTCATACAATCTGACCGTTGTCGATGGGAGATCGCTATGCGATGACTGCAAGGACGCCAGGTGGAAAGAACCAACCGACTCCAGCCACGACTCTGCATACTTAGAGGACTGACGGATGGATCTCGCACAGAACATACTTGAGATTATCGAAAACGATCCGAAAATCGATATTAGCGAGATTGCAGCCCTTACTGGCAGGTTGGATGAGGAGATCAGGGATTGTGTATGTCAACTGGAAGGGGACGGCACAATCCGCAAATACAAGACCATCATCGACTGGGACAGAGTAGATAATGGATTTGTTTATGCGATCATCGAGATAAAAGTATCACTTGAGCGTGAAACCGGATATAATGTGGTTGCAGACCGTATCTCAAAATTCCCTGAGGTTAGATCGGTCAGATTGATATCAGGGGATCATGACATCTCGCTCACCGTGCGCGGCAAATCGATGAAACAGGTTGCGTTTTTTGTCGCAGAGAAGATTGCGACCCTGCCGCAGGTGCGGAGTACTGCCACACATTTCGTTCTGAAGACCTACAAGGAGGATGGTGTGATCCTGCATGAAACAGAGCACGCAGAACGTCTCCCGATTGTTGCATAAAAGGCAAACGCGAGTCTCAGACACGGTGCAGAGTGTGCCGCCGTCTGGCATCCGCAAGTTCTTTGATCTGGCAAATGAACTTGAGGGTGTGATCTCGCTCGGTGTGGGCGAACCCGATTTTGTGACTCCGTGGCACATCAGGGAGTCATGCATCCACGCGCTCGAGCAGGGACATACCTCGTACACTTCCAATCAGGGACTTCCCGAACTGCGAGAAGAGATCGCAGACACGTTCCGAAGGGATCACTCACTCCACTACGATCCGAACGAGGAGATACTGATTACAACCGGGGTGAGCGAGGGAATAGACCTTGCGATGCGTGCGATTCTGAATCGCGGCGATGAGGTCATCATCTCTGAGCCGTGCTACGTCTCTTACGTCCCGACCGTGATCTTTTCCGGCGGAGTTCCGGTTACGGTTGCCACAGGCATCGAGAACGATTTCAAGGTTACGGCAGAGCGGATAGAGGATGCGGTAACGGAAAAGACGCGTGCAATCATGATCAATTACCCGAATAACCCGACAGGCGCAACAATGGGAAAAAAAGATCTTGAAGAGATTGCAGATGTCGCAACCGAGTACGATCTGATCGTCATATCTGACGAGATCTATGATAAACTAACGTACGACGGGAAACATACCTGTTTCTCATCATTAAACGGAATGATTACGAACACGGTTCTGTTCAATGGTTTTTCAAAGTCTCATGCGATGACCGGACTTCGAGTCGGATACGCTCTCGGAAGTAGTGACATCATCGGAGCGATGACGAAGATACACCAGTACTCCATGCTCTGCGCCCCGATCATCTCGCAGATGGCTGCAATCGATGCGCTTCGGAACGGGAGGGAAGAGATGGAGCGGATGGTGCGGGAGTACGACCGCAGGAGACATCTGATCATCAGCGGCTTTAACAAGATCGGGCTTGATTGTTTCTGGGGAAAAGGAGCGTTTTATGCATTCCCATCGATTGTGAGCACCGGACTGACCGCGGATGAATTTGCAGAGCGGCTGATGCTTGAGAAGCGGGTAGCGGTGGTTCCCGGCAATGTGTTCGGGGACTCTGGATCGGGATTCCTGCGGTGCTCGTATGCTGCATCGAGGGATGACATAAAGGAAGCACTTCTGCGGATCGGGGAGTTTGTTGAGTCGATTGCCGGGATCGCGTGAAACTCGGGGCACCGGTTTCAGTGCCCCCTGTAAGGAGAACTATCCCGAAAAATACGAATTGACGTTCTTATAATCGAACTCGTCATCCATAAGCGCGTTTCTTATGAAATTAAACAGCTTCACCCGGACCTCGCGGTCAAGATTCGGATACCAGACCGGACTTGCCACCACGAGTCCGCGAAACGCATAGAATAGCGGGATAACCTTCAATACATCCCAATCTCCTGTTTTTTCCAGATAATTCTCCATGAACCGATCGTATATCTTTTTGAAGTCGTGATCCAGCCGCCCGTGTTCCTGAAGCGAGTAAAAGATGTAGTTAGTAGCCATGCTCGATAGGTCGTCTGCTGCCTCACCCCATTCACCGCGGCTCCGGTCGAGCACAGTAAAGTCGAGTCCCTCCCGAAACATCACGTTCCAGGGGTGGAAATCTCCGTGAACCATGCACAATCGATCTGTTCTCGATTTTAGCTTCCATCGCCAGTCGACACATGATCTCTCAATCTCGGCAAGTTCATTTCCTGTGACAAAGTCGAGATCGTCGGGATAACTGTCCATCAAGCCCATGATGCACTCGCCATGTCCGACAAGATCCCTGATCCGCCGTACGTAGAGTTCCTGGTTATCATGCTTCCGGGCGTGGATGTCAGCCAGATAACCGGATAATGCGCTTGCCCGATCCACATCCAGTTCGGTTGCACCATTCGAGCGGATCCGCTCAAGATCAAGGAAATATTCGACACCCTCGACCTCCTCCATCAGCAGGAAATACTCCTCTGCATCGCCTGCCGACTTGAGTCTGCCATCATGCGTGAAATAGCCGCAATCGATCGACCGCACGTGCTCTGGCAGTCTGTCAAATGTTGCATGCTGCCAGATCAGGATCTGCGCCCGGTCAGAGAAATGATCGTGACCGAAACCACCCTCGGTCCGCATGGACGAGAGGACTGCGGTCTTGGATTCGCCGTCTGCCAGGAATCTGATGAGGAGTGGCTTGCCGTATCCGAACTCTTTGAGCCCTTCCTCAGTCTCGCCGAGTTTTCCGGTACCTGTTACTACGATATCCTTCTGGTACACCTGCTTCAGGTACTCGGCGATGTCATCTGGCTTCATACTTAGATTTACAGCCCTGCAATCGCGCTCTCGGTCCAGATCGTGAGCCTGCCTGCGTGTGTGCCAGGTGCGAGCATTTCGGCATTCAACCGGTCGCACGTCACCACGTCCACGCCAGATAGGTTGCGCGCACCCTTCTCGATGCCGCTGTAATCAGACGTCACGATCAGGATGCTCTTTGGCTTCTTGTATTTCCTGCCACGAAGCTTCCCTCTGCCAGCCCTGATATGCTTCCCAGTCTTGGCACGGACCACGTCCTGCCAGAGGTTGATCGCCTGCAAAACCTCGCAAACGTCCTTGGTCTTTGCCAGACTCCCAAACGCATCCTCAAGAACGATCGGAAGACCGAGATCTGCCTCGAACCTGTGCCCTCTGCCAGCAACGAGGTCGGTGTTGGTTGTGGCTGCAATCGCTGACTTGATCGCAAGCCTCCGCTCCTTCCTGTTGATCTTCTCGCTCCAGTCCTTCTCTGCCTTTGGCGGGTGCGCTTTTCTGCCGCCCTTTGCCTGCGGAACCCGTGCAGCGCGGTTTGAGTTCACAAGTCGGGGGATCTGCGCTATTCCCCTGCCTGATCCGAGCGAGCGCGCCGAGGTTCTCATGCCCGCGTACGCTGTTACGCCATACGGCTGCCTGCGGTTTGCCTGCGCGGCAAGGACTGCTTTTTTGATGAGGTCCGGGCGGTATGCCTCGGAAAATACATCCGGAAGATCAATTTCACGTAAAACGTCTCCGGATAAACTTAAAACATTGGTTTTCATCTAAATCACCCTTGATGCGACTCTGTGCTGATATGATTGATCGCAGGAGCGTCCAATGGAGGCTTGCCGCGTATGGGCGGTCTCATCCGGACCAATCGCTTCGATGGACCAGGAACGCTTCCGCGAATCATCACGTACCCGTTTTTGACGATGCCGTAGTTTATGAATCCGCCATCCGGAGTCACTTCGGTCCCGTCAGATCCGATCTTTAAGATCCGTTTGTTAAATTCGGTGCGCTGGTAGTACCCGGTCTGCCCCATCAGCGGCACAGTTCTCCGCACATAATGCGGAGTCCATGGACCAAGGTTTCCGATGTGCCGCTTCTTTCCGGTGCGGCTATGCTTACCTTTCTGCAGCTGCACACCCCATCGCTTCACAGGTCCCTGCGTCCCTTTTCCGGTGGTTATCGCGGCAACATCCACAAACGCGCCTTCAGCGAAGAGGTCTGCCATCTGATACTCCTTCCCGAGAATCGATCTGCCGTACTCGAGCTGCGCGGCAACGTCCCCGCCAGCGATCAGCGTCTCCATCACGTCAGGCGTCTTCTTTGGAATCCCTGAAACGAGATGCGGCATGGTCTGGACGACCGCACGGATCTCGCGCACCGTGCCCTCCGCAATAGCACGTTCGATGTTATCGTTATCACGGTCTGCCCACACCTCTGTAATCAATTTCATCCCATAATATCCACGGTCCGTGTAGGCGCGCAGCGCAACAGCGCGCATGGCAGGAGTCTCGATGATCGTTACAGGCACCGATATCTCAATACCTGATGTAATGCTGTTCGGACGGTCGTCGATCATTAGCACATGGGTCATTCCTGCCTTATACCCTGAAAAATCCTGTATCTTCGGCTCTTCTCCATCGATCCGCCACGATCGTATCCGTGCGATCGGTTTCTTTGCTTTTTTTCTCGGGCTGAATGCAAGTGACCCTCTTCTTGGTCTGTGTATCGTTGGCATTTTTCAAATCCTCTTTCCAGAAGCATCGTCTTATACCGTATTAATGTTAACGTTCAAAAGAGGTTTCCCCGGATTACCCTGGTGCATGGTTGTGGAAAAACCATAAATCCGGATGGCGTCCGCAACTTATCAGCCCCACGTCGTAGATAGGATTATGTATGATGAACGCCTCGCAATCATGGCGAAAAGTGCTTATACGCTTCAGACATCCAATATCCGTGGAGGTCACAGTATCACCGACTCTAGAAAAACATCAGATCCACAAAAAAGCGCGACCAATGGCGATAAGAAGTTGCAATCGCCGTATCTTGTCATAGGCAGCGGCAACATCGGGTCAACGATCGCCAGAGAACTTGTGAACCGGAATAAGAAAGTTGTAATGATCGACAAAGATGCCGGGAAGGTTGAGACACTCAGGGAGCAAGAGTTTGAAGCCATCGTAGGCGATCTCAACGACCCGAATCTGCTCGATCCGATCGATATCAGGAGCGTTGAAGTGGCGCTGGTACTTAGTTCTGATGTTTCCGCAAATGTAAACGCGATCTATACCATAAAGCAGGCATCAGAGAGCATCCATGTGATTGCACGTGCACCAAGCAGCATCGCGAAGACCGAACTTGCGGAGGCGGGCGCAGACAGCGTGATCATGCCGCCAAGGGTCGTTTCCGATGCTACGCTGCGGATCCTCGACCGCGTGGAATCTGCCAGACATGCCTCGAACATCCTAAATATCCTACGCTCGATCGGTAACGGGAAACTTGCCATCGTGGTTCACGACAACCCGGATCCGGACGCCATGTCCAGTGCTTTTGCCCTAAAAACGATTGCTGCGAGTGTTGATATCGAATCTGAGATACGGTACCGGGGCGAGATCGGTCATCAGGAGAATAAGGCATTCATAAATCTGCTCCAAATCGATATGGGCAAACTCGATGAACAGAAGACGCATTCTCTTGAAGATTTCAAGGAGATTGCGCTTATCGATTGTTCGATGCCAGGGGAAAATAACCTGCTCCCGAAGGATTCTGATGTTGCTATCATCATCGACCATCATCCTGCCGAGATGAAGGCGGTACATGCTGAGTATATAGATATACGCCCGAATGCCGGAGCTACAGCAACGATCATGACGAAATATCTGCAGGAACTTGATATTCCGATCAGCAAGGATCTTGCGACTGCGCTGTTATACGGCATCCGCACCGATACACTCGGATTCAAACGTAATGCCAATCCGATCGATCTGACCGCAGCTGCACTTCTGTATCCTCTCGCAGACCATGATGTCCTGAACATGATCGAAACTCCAGCCATCTCCACAGAAACGCTGGACGTGTTCGGGGAGGCGATAATGAACCGGAAGATAAGGGGCAGTTACCTGATCACGAATGTCGGGACCCTCCGGGATCGGGACGCGCTTGCACAGGCTGCCGACTATCTGTTGAACCTTGAGGGGATCACGACCGTTCTTGTGTACGGGATCGGCGAGGACCACATATACATCTCTGCAAGAAGCAACGATATCCGGATGAATCTTGGCAAGTCGATGCAGGACGCTTTCGGGGAGGCGGGTTCAGCAGGAGGGCACGCAACAATGGCGGGCGCCCAGATCCCGCTCGGAGTCTTCAGCGACACCAGGGATAGGCAGGCACTGATGAAGATCTCAGAAGAAGTGGTGATGAAACGGTTCTTTGCAGCGATTGGCGTTGAGAATGGGGATGAATGAATCTGTAGATCGACTTTTTAAACACGTTCGGGGATTGTCAGGGACTAAACTACCCGAATTCGTGCTATTCACCCATTCGTGAAATATAAAAACTATAGAACAATTGAAAAATAAAAAATAGAATCACTCAAACATTCTCGAGCGATTCAATACCGACCTTCCTGACGTTTGGCTTCCAGATCTTGTCTGGCATCCAGTCAGGCTTATTCTTTGGAGCATTAACCTGTTCCCTCCACCCCTCAAAGATATGTACCTTTTTTGTGCCGCGTTCACGCAGCATTATCTGTTTAGGGTTGGCTTTGGAGCTACCAATCCGATTCGCAACCTTTAGCGCTGCCTGCCGAGGCTGCTTCCCAGAAAAGACACCATGTTCGCTGCCATCATTATCCCGCAGTACAAAGTTCCTTGTTTTCTCCATAACATACACCTCGCGCTATGCTTAAGTCATGCGCAGGTAATACTGATTACTTATAGGATATTAATGTAACGCCTGCGATGCCCTTTCCCGCTGGCGGTGTCATCGATGGATCGCTCTTGGCAAGGTCCATTAATACCCCGTCTCAGAGTGGCATCGATGGAAATCGCCCGGCGATTTCAATTATGCGACGATCTACGGAGATGAGATGCAATGGTAAGTATCATGGAAATCTACCAGTTACTCCCGAAACTGAACTGCAAGGAGTGTGAAAAGCCCACATGCATGGCGTTTGCAAGTTCGCTTCTGTCAGGCGAATCCGAGATCGCTGATTGCCCGCCGCTCTACGAGAGCGGGTACGAGAGCCAATTGCAGGAGCTGCAATCGCTGCTTGCGCCAGTGAGCGGCGCTACCGAGACTGGATTGGTCATCCATGAGGACCTATGCTTCGGGTGCGGGAACTGCGTCGTTGCCTGCCCCGTAAACGTTGCCAATGATCCGCATGGTGCGGCGCTCGGGCTTGCACCATCCAACGATAAGGTGATCCTCGAAGTGGCAGGTGGCATCGTCACTTCGAAGAATGTCGGGGAATGCAGGCGGTTTGGGCAGAACAAGATCCTGTGCGATGTCTGTATCGTAACCTGCCCGTCAAAAGCGATCGAGTTTGTGTAACCCAAACTTTTCACAAAAGTTTGATCAAAAACTGCCCTTCGGGCCATACCCCAGTTTTTCACTCGCAGACTTTCCACAACGGTTTGATGCCTTCGGCGATGCTCCGCTGGTGCTCTGCATTCAAAAACCGGTCTCCAACCCGAAGGGCAGTTTTTACTCGATTTTTTGTGAAAAAATCGTGTGGGAAAATCGTGTGGGAAAATCGACTCATGCCACTCGCACGGTCTCGAGATTTCTCGGCACCTGAGTTTTGATGTGATGTTTGTTATAAATCGCACTTGCAAGACTCAGGCAGTTCCTCTCATCACCATGCTCGGTCATCACCAGTTCCGGTTTCGGACGCATGTTCTTGATGTATTTCACCAGTTGGTTCCGGTCCGAATGCCCTGAAAACCCGTCGATCGTGCAGACCTCGAGTTTGATCTTGAGCAACTCGGACACGCCCCTCCTTGTTATCGGTATCTCGGTCCTACCCTTCTGGATGCGCTGTCCCACAGTCCCCTCGGCTTGATAGCCGACAAATACCAGAGTGCTCTTCTCATCCGGTGCAAATGCCTTGAGATATTCCATGATCGGACCGCCGTTCATCATTCCCGAGGTCGAGATGATGATCGCGGGATCAATGTTGCTCAAAAGATCCTCCCGCATCTTCTGCGAATCCACCTTGACGAAACACTCCGCAAGGAACGGATTCATCCCTTTGTGGAAGATCTGATTCCGCAGATCGCTGTTCAGATACTCAGGGTGCGTGGTGTGGATCGCTGTTGCCTCCCAGATCATGCCGTCCAAATATATCGGAACCTGCTCGATCCTCTTCTTCCGCATCGCCTCTTCGAGAACCAGCATCACATCTTGACTTCGCCCGACCGCAAAAGCAGGGATCAGCACTTTGCCCCCGCGCTCGACAGTCCTCTTCACGATCTCTGATAGGTTCTTCTCTGCAACATTCCGCGGAGGCTGGAAATCGTTCGGACCGCCATAAGTCGCTTCCATGATCACGGTCTCTGCTCTCGGGAAATTATTGATAGCGCTGTCGAACAATCTCGTCTTTTCGTACTTGAAGTCGCCTGTGAATACCACATTGTGCAAACCATCGCCGACGTGGAAGTGGGCGACCGCGGATCCAAGGATGTGTCCTGCGTTGTGGAGTGTCAGTTTCATGTCAGGCGCGATATCGGTAACGCTCCCGTAATCAAGAACGATTGTGTGTTTGAGCGCTTCCCGGACCATCTCCGAGCTATACGGGATCCGCCTTCCTTCCTTGTTCGCGACATCGATGTAATCGATCTGCAGAAGCGCCATCAGATCGCGGGTGGGTGGTGTGGCATACACAGGACCACGGTATCCGTACTTGAACAAGAGCGGTACAAGCCCGCAGTGGTCGAGATGCGCATGTGTCACAACTACGCCATCGAGATGGGTGATTGGGGAGACTTCAGGGATGTACAGGTATGGTGTGCCGCCGTTTTCATCAGCGCCCACATTGATACCGCAATCAATCAATACTCTCGTTTCCGGAGTCGATAGCAAGAAGCAACTCCGCCCGACCTCCCTACAACCTCCAAGCGCGGTTACGCGTATCCAGTTATCAGGAGATGTGATGCTGCGATGGATCTTCTCCCCGAGTTCCCGCAGTATCTGTTTGCGCTCGTCAAGACTCTCGCGTAGCACATGCCGGACGTTCTTTATCGTCGATGACTCGATCGGGGGGGTGCGCACGACCTTTGGCGTCCAGCCGATGTGTCTTGTAATCTCACGAAGCATTGATCCATGCTGTCCGATAACGAGCCCTGGCTTCTCTGCCTCGATCGTAACCTCCCCGGTATCGCTATCAAAACAGTAGTCTGTGATGCCAGCGTCCGACGGCGCTATCTTTTCGATTGCAGCGGTTGCATCAGCAGGATCATACAGCACGCTCTTGTCAGGACGTATCACGATCCGCTTTCGCACATCCTTCGCAATCGACCGCACGATCTCGCCGTTGTCTGCCAGTTTCCGCGGCTCCTTCGTGTATATCACCAGTTCGGGACCCTCAAACTCCACATCCGAGATCGTTACCCCGACCGGAAGATTCTTCCGTATCCGCTGCCTTAATTCAGACAGTGTCTCATCTATACCCATTAATTCCCCAGTTCGCTGATTTTCTTCTTGATATCGTCCCCGTGCATCTGAGTATACTGGTCTTTTGTGATAATTATCACATCGATCCCGTCCCCCGATGCCGAGTCCCGCTTCATAACGTTGTGGAGTGCACGCACCGCGAGATCGGCGCCCTCGTCGGTGGTGATGTCTTCCCTGTATCGATCCTCAAGTATTCCGTAAGCAATCGGCGAGCCTGACCCAGTGGAGACTGCTTTCCGCTCCTCAAGCCTTCCCCCGAGCGCGTCCAGTGAGTATATGCATGGACCGGTCTTGTCCACGCCTCCAAGCAGGAGCTGAACATAAAACGGCATCATCCGCTGTGCTCCGAGCACGGTTGAGAGCAAGTTTGCCATTGCCTTGACCGTCATCGGCTCGCACGTCCGCATCCTGGTAAGACTTGATTCCACTGAGATTATGCGTACAAGCCGCTGGGCATCACCGACAGCACCTGCTGTGGTCATGCCGACGGTATCATCGATCTTGTATATCTTCTGCGCATCCTTGCTCGCGATGAGATATCCCATCGTTGCCCTCTGCTCACTTGCGAGAACGACGCCGTCCTTGCAAACTAATCCAATCGTGGTCGTACCTTTTAGTATATTATCGTCCATTAGAAGCACCTCATAAACGAAAAAACGAGTTTCTCAATGAATTGCTCAATTTATAGTGTGATACGTCCAGTATATAAGGCTTTCCATGAAGCGGGGCTGCAACTTGCCCGGATGCCATCGAATATCCGGTTATTGTGGAAGTGCTAATCAAAGACAATCTGCACCGTTTCGATTGAGTTTACCGCGTCAGAAAGTTCTGCCTTCCGGTCTTCGAGTTCAATGCTTCGCATCCTAAGTTCTTCCTCCAGATTGACAAGGTCTTCGTCGATCTGGGCGATCGCCCTGTTCTTCTCGGCAAGCTGTCCCTCAAGCGCGGTTTTTGTTTTCGATATGGTCAGGTCAGAGATCTGGTGCCCGATCTCACGGGTCTCGGACTTGAGGGTGTCGTATCGCTCCTTTTTCGGCGCGAAGGAGTCCATTATCTGATCGATCTGATCCACGATCTTATCGCGTTTCTTATCCTTAAGTCCAAGCGCGCCGCTTTCGACTATCTGCAGCATCTCTGTCAGGAAATCATTGACATCAGCTACGTCCGCTGAAATTGGGTTTTCGAGGCATACGTCCAGGAGTTCCTTCTGTTTCTTTGAAAGCGTGTACCTTCCACTCTCGCTCTGTTTTTTCATCCGGTTCAGTGCCTTGTTAAGTGGAATGAACAGTTCTGTCGCGTTACTTTCGGTGTTATTCGCTTCCACCCCTCTTTCGTTCAACCTGTCTTCAAGTTCAACAAAAGAACTCCATTCCTTGCTCTGTGACAGTTGTTCCAGTTTGGCGGTGCAATCGCTTATCTCGCGCTTTATTTCATCTGTTTTAGAACTATTTTTCTTTATATTAGAGTTACCTGCGACGATATCTCTTTTTATATCATCTATTCTCTGTATAGTCCCTGTTATCTCATCAAAACCCTTTATTTTCGCGCCTTCCCGGTCAAGCAAATCTCTGAGTTTTGCTAACGATATTTTTATATTTCTGAGGTCGGTAAATACCGCGCCGACCTCCTTTGGAAACAGGTATTTGGCACGGTGGTGGCTCTTTGCCGACTTCTCGATTGTGGAGTCAAGAACGATATCGATAGATCTGCAAAATTCCATGATGTCAGGATAATCCATCGCGGGAGTGCTGATTCTATCGATCATCACATTGATCTGCTTGATCATGCTATCGCGGGCTGCAAACCCCACCCTGAGTACGCGGGACGGTAACTCTGGCGGTTCTGCGGCCTCGAGGGTCTTAATATCGCGAATCAGTCCTTCTTTTGTCTTCTCGATCTCTGCGAATATCTGTGCGGCGGATTCGAAGAACCCTCCGAGTTCTGCTCTTGTCCGGTCTGAAACCCAGTCTCCAAGATCATGGAACGCGACCGTATCGGCTGTACGAGGTTTCTGCTGGTTCTGCTTCCCGAGGATTTTATTTAGCCATTTCACTGTATTCCCGCCTGTTTGAGTTTCGATGTATCGGTTATGTCGTTTCTATATTATAGGTACTACCAGAGGAGCTTGCCAGCCCCGCCACCCGGATATATCTGGCAGAAATTTAATGTATCACCACCACAATAACAAAACGCATGGAACTGAGAAGCGACCGTATCAAAAAAGGGCTTGCGCGGGCTCCCCACCGCGCACTGCTCAGGGCAACAGGCGTTACAGATTTTGAGATGGATAAACCGTTTATAGCAGTGGTGAATTCCTGGAACGAGATCATCCCCGGACATATTCATCTCGATAAGATCAGTGAAGCAGTGAAAGCTGGAATACGTATGGCTGGAGGCGTGCCGTTCGAATTCAGCACCATCGGGATCTGTGACGGCATAGCAATGAACCACGAGGGCATGAGATACCCGATGCCGTCGAGAGAACTGATAGCAGACTCGATCGAGATCATGGTGCGTGCGCACGCGTTCGACGGGATGGTGCTGATACCGTCCTGCGACAAGATCGTGCCAGGACACCTGATGGCGGCGGGACGCCTCGACCTGCCAGCGATTGCAGTTACAGGTGGACCGATGCTTCCTGGTTTTGTTGGTGACCGGGAGGAGGACCTGATCTCTGTATTCGAGGCGGTCGGCGAGTCGCGGGAGGACATCCGCAACCTTGAAGGCGTAGCGTGTCCGGGTGCCGGATCGTGTTCAGGGCTCTTTACAGCAAACACGATGGCGTGCATGACCGAAGCGCTCGGCTTGAGTCTGCCCGGCTGCGCAACCGCTCACGCGATCGATGCAAAGAAGATTCACATCGCAAAGGACTCGGGAAGACAGATCCTCGAACTGGTGCGCCACAACATCACAGCACGCCAGATCGTCACGGAAAAGTCATTTGACAACGCGGTCGCCGTCGATATGGCGATCGGGGGCAGCACAAACACAGCACTCCACCTGCCAGCGATCGCGCACGATTTCGGCATCACGCTTCCGCTTTCACGGTTAGACGAACTGAGCCGGACCACCCCCCACCTCATCAATCTGCGCCCGGGCGGAGAGCATTTCATGATCGATTTCGACAGGGCAGGCGGCATCTATGCGATCATTGAGCGACTCCAGCAGAGTTTAGGAATCGATCTCGGTGCGCTCACTGTGACCACCGACACGATCGGCGAGAATCTGGATGCCATGGTGATCGTAAATCCCGAGACGAATAGATTGGTCATCGCGACCGTGGACGCTCCCAAGCACCCGGAAGGCGGGATTGCAGTCCTTTACGGGACACTTGCGCCGCAGGGATCTGTTGTCAAGCAGACAGCGGTCGATGAGAAGATACTCAGGCACACAGGACCTGCAAAGGTCTTTGAGAGTGAAGAAGATGCGATGGAAGCGATCATGGATAAAAAGATTGTGGCAGGAGATGTGGTCGTTGTTCGGTACGAGGGTCCGAAGGGCGGTCCGGGGATGCGTGAGATGCTCTCCCCGACATCAGCGATTGCAGGCATGGGGCTTATCGATTCGGTTGCTTTGATAACGGACGGCAGGTTCTCCGGCGGGACACGCGGACCCTGTATCGGGCACGTATCGCCAGAGGCAGCAGTCGGTGGGACGATCGCCTTTGTAGAGGACGGCGATACGATCGAGATCGACATCCCGAACCGGAGACTGGACCTCATGGTCGATCAGGACGAACTTGACAAGCGGAAAAAGGCGTGGAAACCGCCTGAATCAAAATTGAGCGGCGTGCTGGAACGGTACCAGCGGATGGTCGGAGACGCAAGCGAGGGAAGCGTGATCAGTTAGTCTACCCAAAAGCCCGATTATCCGGGGACAGATGTGAGATGAGTGGGGGGCTGAGCACGGATATTCGCTGACTTTTGCAGCCCCTCCAATCGAATTTGCAGAATGTAAGTGTTTCCGAAAAGACTGTGATTGACCACTCCTCAAAACCAAAACAGAAACTTGACGCTAACCAGAACCGTCTATGGGACACCAGAAGCAAGAACGATCGTCGGCACGTCTGCCCCCGCCCTTACCTGCCGCCGACCGTCTCTATCTTGTACGTGACATCGAGACCTTTCAGCGTCAACTGGACTCGATCCCCGATCTGTAGAATGTCATCGATGCCGGCATTTGCGCCCCAGTCATAGACATAGTCATGTGCGCCCTGCATCGCTCGGAATCCCATGGCGGTTAGCCGCTTGTTCACTTCGGAGGGCTTGCCGCCCTCACTGTTAAACCATACAACGAGATAACTTTTCATTATGCGTCACCTTCTATGACCACATCACCCGGACTGGTTATTATGTTTTTGGTTGTTCCGGCGGAAGTCCGATCGCATTGATGTGATCGATCAACTCGCTGAATGCAGAGATCTCGAACTGTATAACCTCTTCTTTCGTCATGCTGATGCTCATCTCGCCGTCAACAGTCAGCCGATCCGGACCCCGGCGTATAAGTCGGTCCACGCCATCGCGGGAGAGCACTTCCTTAAGTTCGGTATCGTGCACGAACGCCCTGCCCGGTATGAATACCGTCTCCTTGACCGTGCTCAGGTCAAGTGCCTTGATGTCATCGATCGTTATCAGGCAGCCGATGTCCTTGTTGACATCGACCACGTTCACATAATCGTTCTTAAACTGCAAGACTTTCTCAAGGCGCGGCTTTGCGACGCGGCTCGTAAGAACGGTCGCCTCCTTTGTGATCACTGGTAGTTGTGAGAGTGCATCCATATCGTTCCGAACCGCAAACGGCGACCCAATGAGCGGATCCTCAAGCGGCGTTCCCGTGACCCTGAACGAGTGGTCGTCTGCTGCCCTACGCACGATCGATAGGAACTCAACGACTGTGTGCGTCGGCACGTCCATGATCGGCGCATTTCCAAGAATCAAACCCTGATGCGTGGCGTTTGCAAACCTCATCAAAAGAACACCGGTAACACCCATCTCCTCGAGATCGGAGAGCGTCTTTTCAAGTTCGTCCCCGTCATTTACCCCGGAAATGAGAACGATCGCTGCATAGACTGTGCAGCATTCGGCAAACCGACGCAGTACAGAAAGCGATGCTTCAGGGTTCTTATCCCCCATGTATTTCTTTCGAAGCGCTGGATCAGTTGAGAAAACAGTAAATGATACCTCATCGACGCCCCGATCTATGAAATAATCCGCTTCGTCTGGCTGATCGAATCCTTTTCCGCTTGTGTATCCGAGATTGATAGGAACACCGTGGAAAGAGAGCGCATCGACCAGTTCATGGAGGTCAGGGTAGCAACTGAGGTCGCCGCCGCCGCTGATCGTGATTCTGTCGACTTCCTGCTCCGCAAACTGCATCGAACGGTTCACTTCGTTTATAACGAGTTGGAACGGCTTAAACCCCGCGTATGCTTCTCTCACGGCATTTGTGCAGTATTCGCATCCTTTCTGGAATGGAAAGCAGTTTTTACAGCCAAACGGCTCGATCTCTCCGACTCCCTTGAAGTAGCAGTACCTGCAGAAGCCCATGCAGTCGAGCCCGGGTCTTCCTCCGATGTCAGCGAGTATCTCCATCATTTAATCACATTCGTTGCCTGTATATTACCTTGCCACTATGCGGACAAAGTACTTAATGATCGTGATCGCTATTCCGCGCCCATACCGGGCTTGCCGAACTGCTCAACCGCGTAACGACTCGCCCTGACTGCGAGCACGCATGGTGAAGCGGTCGGGACGGGTCGGAGGAGGGTGTGCATGAAACTGGACCAGTTCAAGCGGTTGATCGTCCTGATACTGCGGGAACGCTGATATCTCGCGAAAGCGTTCTTGAGTCGTAGGTTCTCTTTTCATGAAAGTCTTTCATGAAAGCACGGTAAACTTCGACCGCATCGGCACCAGCAGTTTAAAACATGGAAGCAATACATTTAAAACTAGAACATAGATTCATAAAAGACCATGTTCGAGCAGGAATATCAACTTTCATACTTCAAAGATGGTGGATTCATACGCAAACAGTGCCCGAAATGCGGCGGATATTTCTGGACACGAAACGAGGAAAAGGAAACCTGCGGCGATGCACCATGCGACGAGTACACATTTATAGGCAGCCCAGCATTCTCAAAGGAATACGATCTTGCAGGGATGCGTGAGGCGTTTCTTTCATTTTTTGAGGCGAATGACCATACACGAATCGACAGGTATCCGGTGATCGCACGGTGGCGTGATGACATCTACCTGACCATCGCATCAATCGCTGATTTCCAGCCGTTTGTCACGTCAGGGATCGTGCCTCCGCCAGCAAACCCGCTCTGCATCTCCCAGCCGTGCATACGGCTCGATGACCTGGATTCGGTTGGCAGGAGCGGCAGGCATCTCACGAATTTTGAGATGATGGCGCATCATGCCTTCAATGGTCCTGAGCAGGAGATATACTGGAAGGACGAGACTGTGGAGTACTGCGACCGCCTGCTATCCGATCTCGGGATCGTCAGGGACATCACATACAAAGAAGAGCCGTGGGCTGGCGGCGGGAACGCAGGTCCCTGCCTCGAGGTGCTCGTCGGTGGTCTCGAAATCGCAACCCTCGTATTCATGGATATGTGCGAGAGCAGCGATGGCGAGATCGATATCAAGGGAAAGCAGTACGCTAAAATGGATAATTACATCGTTGACACTGGCTACGGACTTGAACGGCTCGTGTGGGCATCGAAAGGATCTCCAACGATATATGATGCGATATTTCCGGAAACCGTGAACAAAGTGATGGAACATGCCGGGATCGAGCACTCGCTGCAGGATCATGAGTATGCGAAGGTGCTTGCGCAGAATGCACGGCTATCAGGGTTATTCGATCTCGACCTGACAACAGATCTCGAGAATCTTCGGAAAACGGTCGCAAAAGCGATCGGGATCGATGTGGAACGGTTGAAAGCGATCATAGAGCCGGTTGAGAAGGTGTACGCCATCGTGGATCACTCAAGGTGCCTTGCATTCATGCTCGGCGACGGGATCGTCCCGTCGAATGCGAAGGCGGGCTATCTCGCGAGACTGGTCATCAGAAGGATGCTTCGGCAGATGGACGCACTTAAACTCGATGTCCCGATCGCGGATCTGGTTGAGATGCAGTTATCATCGATTGGCGATCCCGCGTACCTGCGTCGGCGGGATACGGCGAGAGAGATCCTTGATCTTGAAGAGGAGAAATACCGCCAGGTTATCTCGAAGGGTAGGCGGCTTCTTGCGCGTTCGGTCAAGAAGTTTGGCGATGCAGGAACGATCCCGACATCGCAGCTCATTGAGTGGTACGACACGTACGGCATCCCGCCAGAGGTCACGAAGGAAGTGGCGGACAGCGAGAAGATCGGCATCGATCTTCCGGATAGCTTCTATTCGATGGTTGCAAGCACTCATGCCGCCGCACCGGCAGAGGTCGCAGAAACGCCTTATGCCAAGTATGCAGACCGGCTAAAATTCATTCCGAAAACGTTACGCTTATTCTATGATGAACCGTCCCATGCGACATTCGAGGCGGTGGTGCTCGACGTCTTCGATAACCATGTCGTCCTTGACCAGACGTTATTTTATCCGGAAGGCGGGGGACAGCCCGCAGACCATGGAACGATCGCAGCGCCAGACATCGTTCTGCGTGTGGTCGATGTACAGTCTGCGAACGGGATTATCCTGCACGAGGTTGACGAACCGGAAGAAGACCTGACGCATATGGTAAAGAAAGGCGATATCGTCAATTGTACAATCGATTTGAATCGCAGGTTCGCACATACCCAGCACCACACAGCCACGCACATCGTGAACCACTGCGCAAAGGCAGTTCTCGGGGATCATGTGTGGCAGACCGGGGCACAGAAGTCAGAGACGAAGGCGCGTCTTGATATAACACATTTCAAACGGATCACAGATGAGGAGTTCTATGAGATCGAGCGGCTCGCAAACGAAGAGGTTGTGAAGAACCAGCGCGTCTATACCGAGTGGATGGACCGGATAGGCGCCGAAAAGGAGCATGGCTTTGCCCTGTATCAGGGCGGCGTCCCGCCGGGAAGCGATATCAGGGTCGTTCGGGTCGGCGGTGACGTAGAGGCGTGTGCCGGGACGCATCTCCGGTACACCGGCATGATCGGGCAGATCAAGCTGCTGCACACCGAGCGGATACAGGACGGGGTCGAGCGGATCGAGTTCGCCGCCGGAGCAGCAGCAGTACTTGCGTCCCAGACGCGGGATAATATCCTGAACTCGGCGTGTTCCGTTCTCAGGGTGCCTCCTGAAAAACTCCCTGATACGGCTGACAGGTTCTTTACCGAGTGGAAGGAGCTTTCAAAGCAGAACACTCGTCTAAAGGAGGAGCTTGCCTCCGCACTCGCAGGTAACATGGTTGCGAGCGCCAGATCGGCAGGTGACGTCAGGATTGCATCGTACATCAGCGCGGATGCCGATATGCAGGAACTGATCAAGATCGCTGGAGCGATGCGCGATATTCCGGATATGATCGCATTCGTTGGCAGCACTCATGATGGCGGGAAGGTCGTGGTCTCGGTTGGCAGCGATGCGCGAGCTAGCGGATTTGATGCAGGCGCGATCGTGCGTGAGATCTGCAAAGAGCTCGGCGGCAGCGGCGGCGGAAAGCCGGATCTTGCACAGGGCGGCGGTCCCGATGCAGGTAAGCTTCAGGAAGCGTTTGATGCGAGGGTTGACTCGATCATGGAGCGCGGCGAGGGGTAAGCGGGTCGGAAGAGCGATGGGGGGGGTCCGGCTTGTGGTGTGGGCAGTCCGGTCCACCGGGGTTTATGTAAGATGAGTTCTGATTTGTTGTATATGGAACGAAGGGTTAAGTGCGGGGTTTGGTGACTGCAGTGCTCAGATAAGTGACTGAAATTTAGGAAAATCATTTTTAACAGAATTAAAAAAGATTCTTATGAATTCTACAGAAATTTTTTATAATAACGGACAATTGAATTGGGATGCAATTAATACAATAAGTAATATTGTCCTTGTAGCAGCATTGGTTTTAATAACTGGATGGTATGTCCATGAAATAAGAAAACAGACAAGATTAACGATTAAAGACAGAGAAAGAACTAAAGTTTTAGAAGAAGTGCAAGAGGTTCTAACTCCCGCAATAGAGCATATTAAATCCGAAATTGATGCGATTCAAAACAAAAAGATTTTTTGGCACCGCTATACCTCAGGAAGTTGTGGCTTTGATTCTGGACTTAGAAGATTATTCTATAATAAGCGATATGGGTCTGTAAGTCATTTATTTGCTGGAACAAGTAGTGGGGCATTAACGGATATCCTTGGTAAATTCCCTAATTTAAATAGTATGTTTTCTTCTCATGATTTTTTAATTGATGAATTGAATCGCTTTTACGAAGAAATTGAAAAAGAAATTAAAATCCCAGAACTTGAAGAGCGATTGGATGAACTGATAAAGGAATTTAACAAAGGAAAATCAGATACATATAGGTTAAAAGGAGAACCTATTGCAAATGCTTTTGGATTTTACGGCGAATATATAATCAATCTTGAATATACGATACGGCACATTCCGGGTTCTATCGAACCGAATATTGATTTTTGGGAGGAAAATCAAGATGAATTATTGAAATTTAGAGATACACCTCGTGTTATTGAAATAAGTAACCAAATTAGTGAAAAGTTAATCAAACTAAAAGAGTTGGATGGGAAACTTTTGAAAAAATTATCAAAAATAAGGGAAGAATATCGTAAAGAGTATAACTTTATCAATAATGAAATCGAGCCATTTAGAGGAATTTAAGTCCTTAACCGAGCAGCAACCTCGATGCCGTACAATTCGCGAGGAGTTAACAGACGAGTCAGAACCAGAGCATCGGGTGAATTGCCCGCCCTATAAAGAGCCGCAACGAAGTCACACCCCACCCTTGCAGAGCTCCCCTGACTTCATATCCTCTTCGTAGAAGTCCCGCTCTGTCTTGCGCCCGAGAAGAAGTTGCAGCCGCCTCTTTGTGTACTTCGGTATCAGTTCAAGCGTGCGCTTCAGATACCACTTCGGATACCTTCGTATGATGTTATTTGAGAGATACCAGCCCAGATCATAATAATCGATATTCATCTTCCAGATGATGTACTGGAGTTCGTCCGTGCTCAGATGCCTTGTCTTCACATTCGCATAGATCCCGTCGTATTTTGTGACGTCATCGGTATTTGTAACGAGCCCCATCTCGATTAACTCCTCGCGAAGTACCGTTTTCGGGTACGGAGTCATGATGTAGAAGATCGGGACGTCGAGTTTCAGTTTCTTTGCAAGTTCGAAGTTTCGAAGTATATCCTCTTTCGTATCGTCCGGATTCCCGCTGATGATCCCGCCTGATACGATGATCTTGTGTTCTTGGAGATACCTGACAGCTTTCTCCGAGTCCGATGCCATCCCGGTCTTGCCGAACAACTCGATGTTTCGCGGGAGAGCGTTCTCGATTCCAAGAAA